>CAZCRP010000432.1:0-1516 GCA_964501055.1 uncultured Acidimicrobiaceae bacterium | reverse complement strand
CCGCTCGCCAAATTGGAACTGGAGGTGGCGATGGCGGCGATCGCCCGGGTGCCCCGCCTCGAACTGACCACCACCGACCTCGAACGGGTGCCGAGCCTGGTGTTCCGGGGCGTGAAGGAGTTGCCGCTGGCGGTCAGCTGACGATGGCGGCCCGAGTCAACTGTCGCCGGTCGTCGGCGCGGTGGTGGTCGTGACCACGTCTCCCGCCGGGTAGCCCACGACTTCGATCCCGCGGATGGCGAGTTCGGTGAACACGCGTCCGCCCCGTTCCTCGGGCAGATAGACGGTGTTGATCTGGATGCGCAGGCTCAACGTGCGGAGGGCGACGTATTCGACCGCCTGCTTGCCAGGCTCGTCGGCCAGCTCATGCGCCAGCGGCAGCGAGTTCGCTCCGTCGGTGGAGAGCGAGATGCTGCGGGCCCGGTAGTTCTGATAGAACCGGTCGGTGTCGGCCGGGAGGTTTTCCCACACGAAGCCCGTCACCACCATCGGCTCGGGGAAGATGAGGTCGATCGTCACGACCTCCTCGTCTCCCAGCGCCTCCCAGTTGAGCTGGTACTCGCGCTCGGGGTCGATCAGGTTCCGGCACTCGAACCCCGACAGCCCGGAGACCGAACAGGTGGCGCTGAGGACGTTGATCTGCTCTGGCACCCTGGCGATGGTGGTGGTCGTGGTCTGGGTCGTGTCGGTGGCGACGTCGTCGGGGTCGGTGTCGTCCCCGGCGAAGATGTTGAAGAGGATGGCGATGAGGACCACGGCGAACAGCAGTCCCGAGATCGCCATCGCCGCCCGCACTCCGGCGGTGGCCTGCACGGCGGGCCGGGGGGCCACCGGCAGCGCTCCCTGCGACAGCCGGGCGCCGCACTCCTCGCAGTGGCGATTGGTGTCGGGGTTGGGGGCGCCGCACGAGGGACACGACACGGTCTGGGATGCCACCTGGAGTGGTGGGCGGGACGGAGCCGATGGCGGGGGGGCCTCGCCGAGAGAGAACTCCTCGTACTCGTCGCCGTCGTCGACCGCGTCGGTGGTGGGATCGATCCAGGCGCCGCAACTCGGGCAGAACTGGTCGTCCTCGGCCACCACCGATCCACAGTTGTCGCACACGTGACGAGCCAAGACGCCTCCTCCGGGCGGTTCTCTCCGGGGCGGTATTGTGCCACGGTGGTCACGATGTTCGCTGTCAGGCAGACCGAGGAGTGGACGGCGGGCTCCATCACGGCCGGGATCCTGCTCGGAATCGTCACCGTGGTCGCGCTGGCGATCGTCATCGAGCGCGCCAGTCGTCGCTGACACGCCGAAGAGCCCGCCGCGGGGCCGATTCTGTCGTGGCCGCCTCCTACAGTCGGCGGATCGTGTCCTATGCGTGTGAATCGTGCGGGTTCCGGTCGGGCAAGTGGATGGGGTTCTGTCCCCAATGCGGCCGGTCCGGACCGCTCAGTGAGGTGGCCGACCTGCCGCGGGTGTCCCGTCGCGGCCCCGCTCCCGTGCCGGAGCAACTGACCGCCGCCACTCAGGT
>CAZCRP010000431.1:0-1537 GCA_964501055.1 uncultured Acidimicrobiaceae bacterium | reverse complement strand
TGCGGGCGAGGGCGTCGATGAGGGTGCCTGCCCGCATCTCCCAGGTGTTGGCCCGGGCGGTGCGGCGCAGCAGCGCCAGGTGCTCGGGATCGTGGCGCAGCTCGGCCGCCTGGCGCAGCTTCGCCACGTAGTCGTCGGGATCGTCTGCTACCAGCACCGCCTCGTAGCGGGCGCATTCCCGCAGCGCCGGCGTCACCACCGGCCGCTCGCCGGCGAAGTACTCGAACAGCTTGAGCGGCGACACGGCGTGGGTGACCTCGTTGACGACGAAGGGGATGGTCGCCACGTCGAAGACGTGCAGGTAGGCGGGCAGGTCGTTGTAGTCCTTCACTCCCAGCCAACGGACGTTGGGACGGTCGAAGACGTGCAGATGCTGTTTCACCGAGGCGTCGTACTCGGGGCCGATGAACACGAACTCGAACCCGGGGAGGGCGTCGGCGGCATGGGCGATGAGATCGAAGTCGACCCATTCGGCGATCGCCCCGTAGTAGCCGACGATCGGCCGCTCGCCGCCGGCGATGTCGGCGACGTCCTCGGGCGGGTCGCCGGGCTGATGGTTGGCGAAGTGGCGGTAGTCGACCCCGTTGGGACAGATGATGGCGTCGGCCCGCACCTCCTTCACCTTGTCCAACAGGTCGTAGGCGGTGCCGACGACCAGCTCCGCCTCCCGGACGGCGTCCTCGTACCAGCGGCGCAGGTTCTCGATGCTGTGGGCGGCGGTGAACACCTCGAGTTCGTCGATGTGCTCGAACACCACCGCCGCGTCCTTCAGATGACGGGTCCAGGCGAAGTTGTACACGTAGGAGACGGCCACCGGGTGGGGGATGAGCTCCAGCAGGTCGGTCATGCCCCACGGGATGGCCATCAGGTAGGTACGCGCCCCCACCTTCTCGAGCCCCATCACCCCTTCGTTGTTGATGTGGTCGAGGCCGTAGAAGACCAGGTAGCCCATCTTGGCGTAGGCGAGGGCCATCTGCTGGGGGCGCTGGAACAGGCTCACCTTCCACCCGATCGACGGCGGGTAGACCACGATCCCCGGCACCTCCGGATGCTCGGACAGGGCCCGTTCCAGCTGGTGTTGGATCTGGGCGCGGAGCGTGGGGTCGCCGCCCTTGACCGGCTCGGTGTCGACTTCTTCCGGCGGGGCGAGCCGGGCGAAGACGGGTCGCAGCGGCTGCGGGGCGCGGCGGGCCGCCTTGCGGCTGAACGTCCGCACCCCCTCCCGGCCCTTCCAGTAGCTGTCGACCACCTTGAACGCCCGGCTGTTGATGAGCGTCTGCTTCTGGTCTTCGAGCTGGCCGGCCAGCAGCACTGCCTGCTCGTGGGCTATGTTCACCATCGTGTGGGCGTGGCGAAGTTGGCGGAGGTCTGCCTCCAGCCCGGCCTGTTCCCGCACCCGGGTGAAGACGAGGTCGATCATGGCCTCGGACGTCTCGCCGTCGACGGCCGGCACTGCGTGCGGGCCTTCCAACACCGTCCGGTTGTCCGCCGCGCGGGCCGCCAGTTCCTCCACCGGGCCGGTGGCGATAATCAGCGC
>CAZCRP010000430.1:0-1552 GCA_964501055.1 uncultured Acidimicrobiaceae bacterium | reverse complement strand
CTCGACACCTCCGCCGCCCTCGCCACGCCGGGCGTCGTCGACATCGTCACCGCCGCCGACATCCCGGTGAACGAGTACGGGCTGACGATGTTCGACCAGCCGGTGCTGATCGGAGTCGAACACACCGGTCGGTCACGGGTGCCATGCGACGTCTCCCGGTGGGAGGCCGACCACCTGGCAGTGGTGATCGCCGAGACCGACGCGGCCGCGCGGGCGGGAGCGGAGGCGCTCCTCGCCGAGTGGGAGCAACTCCCCGTCCTCGCCGACATCGACGCCGCCCTCGCAGATGACGCGCCTCTGCTCCATCCCGAGCACGGCAAGCCCACCAATGCCTACTACCACCTCAAGATCCGCAAGGGAGACATCGACGCCGGCTGGGCCGCCGCCGACGTGATCGTGGAAGGCACCTACGAGGTCCCCCACCAGGAGCACGCCTTTCTCCAGCCCGAGGCTGCCAGCGCCTATCTCGACGACCAGGGGCGCATCACCGTCGAGATCGGAGGGCAGTGGACGCACGAAGATCTGGGCCAGATCTGTCATGCCCTCGACCTTCCGGAGGAAGAGGTGCGGGTGGTGTACCCGGCGGTGGGCGGTGCGTTCGGGGGACGGGAGGACATGTCCTTGCAGATCGTGCTGGCGGCCGCGGTGATGAAGCTGCGCGCACGCGGGCTGCGCCGGCCGGTGCGGGCCGTGTGGACGCGGGAAGAGTCGATCGTCGGCCATCACAAACGCCATCGCGGCCGCATCGCGGCCAGGCTCGGCGCCACACGGGACGGAACGATCACCGCGGTCGAAGCCGACGGCTACCTCGACGCCGGCGCGTACAACTACACCACCAACAAAGTGCTCGGGAACATGCACCTGTGCGTGGCGGGGCCGTACGAGGTCCCCAACGCCCGCATCGACTCCATCGCCGTGTACACCACCACCGTGCCGGGCGGGGCCTTCCGCGGATTCGGTGCGCCGCAGGGCGCGTTCGTGGCCGAGACCCAGATGAACAAGCTGGCAGCCGCGCTCGGCATGGATCCGGTGGAACTACGCCGCAAGAACGCGCTCCGAGACGGCTCGCGGGGAATCACCCAGACCGAGATGCCTCCGGGCGTGTCGATCGTCGAAGTGATCGAGGCGGCGGCGCTTGGTGCCGCCCAGCCCTTCGAGCCTGTGCCGGTTCCCTCGTTCGCCTCCCTTCCGCCCGACGAGACCCGGCTGCGGCGGGGCCGCGGCTTCGCCTGCTCCTTCAAGAACGTGGGCTTCTCGTTCGGGTTTCCCGAGCGATGTGACGCCGAGGTGGTGCTGCACGGAGACGGCGCCGTCGAGCGGGTCGAACTCTTCCACGGGGCGGCAGAGGTAGGCCAGGGAGCGCACACCGCGCTCGTGCAGATGACGGCGGAGGCAGCAGGCGTGGAGCCGGCACAGGTGCGGGCGTCGTTCGCCGACACCGCGACCACCGGCGATTCCGGGTCGGTGTCCGCCTCCCGGATGACCTGGATGGCGGGCAACGCGGTCCTCGGCGCGGTCGAGGAGGCGACCAAGCGCTGGCTGGAAGGCGATC
>CAZCRP010000429.1:0-1568 GCA_964501055.1 uncultured Acidimicrobiaceae bacterium | reverse complement strand
TCGATGGCGTCGGCGACCACTGCTGTGACGTCGCGAACCGCGGCGGCGACATCGGGAGCGCCGTACTGCTCATAGCCCGCCAGGTGTGCGCCGCATCCGGCTGCGGTCGCCACCACCAGGTCGTACCCAGAGAAGGCGGCGGCATTCCGTGATGCCAGCCTGGTGGCGACCTCTGCATGTCCGTCGTGGGCGGCCAGGGCGCCACAGCACGTCTGCCCCTGGGGGATCTCGACATCGATACCGGCAGCGTTGAGGACGGCGACCGTCGCCCGTTGCACCCCGCCAAACCACGGGTCCATCACACACCCGGCGACCAAAGCGGCGCGGCGTGGCATCTCTCCGGCGGTGGGTGTGCCTCGGGTGCCAGCCGGCCACATGGGGAGCGGCCGCAATCCCCGAAACGACGGTCGCATCTTCGTCGGAATCAGCGAGGCGAGCCCCAGCCGCTGCACCAACGCCGCCAGCAGCGTCACCACTCTCATCGCGAGCCGGCTGGGGAGGAGACGGCCCAGAGCCAGGGCTCGTATCCTGCCTCTCCGGCCGGGAACCTGAGCTCTCACCTCGGTGCGGGCACCTTCCATAGCGCGCCCAAAGGGGACCAGCCCGGGGCAAACCACCTCACAGGCTCGACACTGGAGGCAGAAGTCGAGAACATCTGCAAGAACGGTGTCTACGGCGATCAGACCCGTCGCCGCGGCCTCCATCGCCTGGAGTCGGCCTCGCGGCGACGCCGACTCCCGCCCTGTGAGCTGGAAGGTGGGGCACACCGGGAGACACAGACCGCACTGGACGCAGGCATCGAGCTCCTCCTTGGTGGGATGCCACGAGGTGACCCATCCCATCACAGACCCCCCGGCAGCCGGCCCCGGTTGAGAATCCTCCGCGGATCGAATTGGGCGATCATCAGACGCTGCAGGTCGATGTCGGATGGGGGAAGGCCCCACGGATCGAGATCGGACTGGAGCGGCGAATCGACGACAACGAGCCGGCCTCCAATCGACTCCGCCCACGACCGCAAGGCGGAAGCGCTGCCAGCATCATCGGAGGCGGCTCTTATCTCACCTACCCCGTGCAGGGCCACGAACCGCCAGTCCCCGGGAAGTCGGCGCACGGCCTCAACGGTGTGTCTCGGCGATACCCGGAGCGACCATCGCCACCTGCCATCCGGGTCTGCGGGCCACGCCAAACCGGGTTGGCTCACCCCTCCCAGCTCCCTGGTCGCCGCATCCACCTCGGAGTGGGTGCCCCAGACGTAGACGAGCCTCTCCTCGGTGGTCTCGAGCACCGCCAGCGGCCGGTATACCGAGGCGGCTCGACCGATCTCGTCCACGGCCACGGTCGCCGCCGCCGGGGGGACCGGCCACAGCTTGAGCCTGATGGAGACGATCACCCCGAGGGCGCCGAACGACCCGACGACGAGCCGGGAGAGGTCGTATCCGGAGACGTTCTTGACCACTCTGCCCCCGGCGGTCACCAGCCGGCCGTCACCGGTCACCAATGTCACCTGAAGGACACGCTCCCGGAGCGCCCCGAGGCGGAGCCGCCGCAACGAAGAGGCGGAGGCCGCC
>CAZCRP010000428.1:0-1604 GCA_964501055.1 uncultured Acidimicrobiaceae bacterium | reverse complement strand
CGAGAGGGTCGGTGCCGCGTGTGTCGACGGCGATGCCCGGATCGCTGCCCACCGCCGGCGCGACTCCTCGTCCGCCTCCCGTCCCGCGGGACTGGCTCCGTAGGCGATCCGATCGAACTGGTCTGCCAGGAACTGGAAGTCAGGGTGGTCGATCTGGGCAGCGATGGCGGCGGTCGTCAGGCCCGGCTCGTAGCGGATGGCCTGGCGCCGGCCCATCTCCAGCACCTCTCCCACGAACCGGAGTCGGATCGCACGGGCATGGTCGCCGCGGCGGGTCGCCTCCTCGGCCTCTCGTAGGAAGGCAGCGGGATCGGCGCCGACCTCCAGCAGCCGGTCGAGCGCGATCCGATCTTCGATGATCGCCGCCCGGCGTCCCGCCAGCCGGAACACCACGAACACGGTCAGGGCTGCGACGACGGCCAGCGCGATCGCCGCCGCCGCCACGGGGCCTCCGACAGCCTCGATCACGGCGGCCAGGAGTCGTGCCGCCTCGGCCAGGAGGCGGGCGAGGAAGCGATCCCACCAACTCTCGGTAGGGGCCTGGAAGCGAGGCTCGGCGAGCACCCGCTCCAGGATCTCTCTCAGATCGAGCCGTCCTGACGCAGGCACGTCGGCTCAGTCGAGCCCGAACGGGTCGTCCGTCGATCCCCGATCGTCGCGACGTGGAATCTCGAGGTTGTCGGACTGGCGGCTCAGCATCTCGAGGTCGAAGCCTTCGAACCGGACCCGGAGGTCGAAGTACACGGCGACTGCCACCGCCGCCAGGAAGGGGACGGTGACGATGCTCGAGACCGACCCGGCCAGCACCGATGCACCGAATGTGCCGGTGTCGATGACTCCGGTTTCGGCCATCCTCATCGCCGACGGGACGACCGCGACGAGACCCACCACCAGACCGAGCAACTGCACGACCACTTGGGCGATCACGAAGGCGAGCACCCCGACACCGAGCACTGGCCAGAACCGCTGCTTCACCAGTTGGAACGAGCGAGTGAGCGCCGCCACCGGTCCGGTCCGTTCCACCAGCAAGGCGGGGATGGCGACATACCACGACGTCCACAACCACACGCCGGGGACGATGCACAACAGGAGCCCGATGCCACTGCCGAGCGCCGAAAGGATGGCGGTGCCGAGGATGAGCAGCGACTTGTCGATCCCGAAGCGGACCGACTCCTGCCAGCTCTGGTCGATTCCCTGATAGGCGCCTGCGAACAACTTGATCGCCGCTCCCTGGACGAAGAGGGTGCCGACGAGGGAGATCAGCGACAGCACCAGCGTCCCTCCCACGAACGCCCCGAACCCCGCCGGCAGACGGCCCGCCGCGATCGCCTCGGGATCGAAGAGGTCGAGCTGGCTGATGCCCGAGCCCGAAGTGATGAACAGCTGGATGATCCCGATCGGGATGAACACCACCGCCGCGATGATCAGCAGCTTGCGGATGTTCGACGTGTACAACTTGAACGCCATATCGAGGATCTCCCCGACGGTCCGCGGCCGTAGCTCCATCGATTGCATCGCCAGGAACCTAGCTGTTCGATCACCGAGGGGCCGCGAGCCCCCCGGCACCCCCCAGCGCTCGGCCTGCGGCCTTCGCCTGGCGAGGG
>CAZCRP010000427.1:0-1607 GCA_964501055.1 uncultured Acidimicrobiaceae bacterium | reverse complement strand
CGTCCTGGACCATGCCCCGTGGTTGCGTTCGATCCGGCAGCGTCGGCGGAGATGATTGCGCCGTGACGTCTGGCGTCGGCCCCGTCCCTCTGGCAAGGCTCTCTGACCATCCGCCCGCCCCGGCTGTGGGACCGGCACGCCCTTGAGCTACGGCTGGTGGAAGTTCATCCATCTGGTCGGGGTGGTGGGCTTCGTCGCCGCCCATGGCACCTCGATGGCGGCGACGTTTCTGATGCGCCGAATCCGCGAGCCGCAGCAGGTCTCCGGCGTCCTCCAGCTGAGTGCAGCCACCACAAGCGCCTTCTACCTCTCGACACTGGTGCTCCTGGTGGGCGGTATCGGCGCCGGCGTCCAGGGCCGCTGGTTCGACCAGGGATGGATCTGGGTGTCCATCGGGTTGCTGGTCGGGATCGGGGTGGCCATGTTCCCCATGGCCCGGGGACACTTCCGACGAGTCCGGATGGTGCTCGAGCTGATGGATACAGGCACCGCGGTCTCTCGAGAGGACTTCGCCCGGGTCCTCAACTCGGGCCACCCGATCCTCACCGCCGGGACGGGGTCTGTGGCCCTACTCCTCATCGTCTATCTGATGGTGCTGAAACCGTTTTGAGCGTCTTCCGAAATATCCTCGTCGGAGCTCACAACTCACCGACATCGGCAGTGGCCGAGAACCGGGCCGCATGGCTCGCCGGCCAACTCGGAGCCGAACTCACACTCATCCACGTCAGCGATGACGAGACGACCACCAACGACAGCGGCGCGCACATCCTCGATGCGGCGGTGGAACGAGCCCGCATGCTCGGCGTCGAGGCGGGAACCGAGCACCGCCGCGGCGAGGTCGCCCCCTCGATCATGGCGGCTGCCGCCGACCTCCATGCCGATCTGCTGGTCATCGGCGACCACGGGATGGGGCCGGGGAACCGGTTCACCTTGGGGGGGATTCCCACCCAGGTGGCTCATCACTCTCCCATCGACATCCTGGTGGTGAGATCCACCAATCCGCAGATCGACAGCGACACATACGACAAGATCCTCATTGCCACCGATGGCTCGCTGACAGCCCATCAGGCGGCGCGCCATGGTCATGCGCTGGCTCACACACTCGGCGCCGACGTCGCCTTGATCCACGTGGGCGACGAGTTGATCGGTGACATCGTGCTACGTGACACCGCCGACCGTCTCGGTGGCGGCGACATCGAACGCATCGTGGCCAAGGGCAAGCCGGCTGCCCAGATCTCCAGCGTTGCCGGTGACTACGACCTCGTGGTGGTGGGTAACAAGGGAATGGCCGGTTCGCGGCGCTACATCCGGCGAGTGGTGCCCCAACGGGTGGCCCACGAAGCCCCGTGCGACGTTTTGATCGCCAAGACCGTCGGTCGCTCCCTCTTCGATCTTCGCCCCGGAGAGGGCGCCGTGGTCGAAGTCGAAGGTGAGAAGGTGGCGGCTTACGTCCACGACGATGGCACCACCTACATGCTGTCTGCCCGCTGTCAGCACATGGGCTGCACGGTCAGTTGGAACAGCCGCGCCCTCACCTGGGACTGCCCCTGCCACGGGTCCCGCTACGACTATTCGGGGGCGATCATCAACGGGCCAACCAAGAAACC
>CAZCRP010000426.1:0-1689 GCA_964501055.1 uncultured Acidimicrobiaceae bacterium | reverse complement strand
CCTCGCGCAGGCGAGCGTATCCGTCGTCGGTCACTGCGCCGTCCAACTTCGCCCGCAGCGACGGGTCGATCCATCGCTCGCCCATGAACTCGGGGTAGACCGGGAGCCGCGGCACCAGCCGGTACCCGGCGGTGTGGGTCCTGGCGCGCAACTCGTCGAGGTGCGGCCACGGCGCCTCCGGATTCACGAAGTCGATCGTCAGCGGCGAGACGCCCCCCCAGTCGTTGATCCCGGCGTCGAGGTACATCTCGAATCTCTCGGTGAGGTTCGGGGGCACTTGCAGGTTCATCTCGGCTCCCAGGATCCAACGGGCGACCGCTACCACCCGGGCGAACCACGCCGGGATGGGCTCGGCGTGGCGTCGCATCCTGGTGTCCGACTTGGCGCGGAAGTTCTGGACGATGACCTCCTGGATGTGCCCGCCGGCGGCGTGGAGATCGCGGAGGGCGAACAGGGAATCCACGATCTCGGCCGTGGTCTCGCCGATCCCCACCAGGATGCCGGTGGTGAACGGAACCGCCTCCTCGCCGGCGGCGACGATCGTCGCCACCCGCACGGAGGGCTCCTTGTCCGGGCTTCCATGGTGGGCCATGCCGGGTTCGGTGAGACGGGCGGAGATGTTCTCGAGCATCATGCCCATGGAGACATTGGCGGGTCGCAGCAGCCTCATGTCCGCGGCCGACATGACGCCGGGGTTGGCATGAGGGAACAGCCCTGTCTGGTCCACCACGAGCCGGCTCATCGCGGCGACGTACTCGATCGTCGTCGTGTGGCCATGAGCCGCGAGGAACTCCCTGGCCTGCGGCCAGCGCTCCTCCGGCCGGTCGCCCAGGGTGAGGAGGGCCTCGGTGCAGCCGTGGTCATCCCCGGCGCGGGCGACGCCCAGCACCTCGTGCGGCTCCAGGTACGCGCCGCCGGCACCTGGCGGCTTGGCGAACGTGCAGTACGTGCAGATGTCGCGACACAGCGTGGTGAGGGGAATGAAGACCTTGCGGCTGTAGCTGACGAGATCGCCGTGGCCCTCGCGACGCAAGCGGCGCGCCTCGGCGAAGAGCGGCGCGGCGTCGAGCCGGCCATTCAGGTAGTCGACCGCCCTTTCCCGGTCGGGAGGGGGATGGCTGGTCACCCCAGTGACCCCGACGCTCCCGACACGCCGCCGTCGACCGGGAGCACCACGCCGGTCAACCAGGTCGCCTGATCCGAGGCCAGGAAGGTGATGGCGGCGGCGACATCCTCCGGAACTCCCAGCCTGCCGAGAGGATGAGTGCGCGCCGCCGCCTCTTCGTCCATCCACAACAACTCCGAGAGACGGGTCTTGACGACGGCGGGGGCGACAGCGTTGACCCTGACCTCGGGAGCCAACTCGAGCGCCAGCTGATGCGTGAGATGGATGAGGGCGGCCTTCGACACGTTGTAGGCGCCGATGAGGGGGCTGGGCCGCATCCCGCCGACCGAGGCGACGTTGACGATCACCCCGCCATGGCGTTGCATCCAGGCGTGATAGACGGCCCGCGACCACACCAGCGGCGCCCGCTGGTTCACGAGCCACGTCTTGTCGATCGCGCCCATGTCGACCTCGGTGATCGAGCCCCCGGAGGGATTGGTGCCGGCGTTGTTGACCAGGATGTCGCCCTCGCCGAGGCGCTCGACCGTGGCAGCCACGGTGCGCTCGGCCTCCGAGTCGTCGTC
>CAZCRP010000425.1:0-1691 GCA_964501055.1 uncultured Acidimicrobiaceae bacterium | reverse complement strand
CGCGACCTGGGACGGGTCACCGGCGGCGGTGGTGACGACGGTGCGCCGGGGATCGTCGATCTGCTGCGGGCGGTGGCGGATGTCGACGGACTCGACCGCCTCCGGCTGCTCTATCTCTATCCGAGGGAGATCCGGGACTCGCTCATCTCCGAGATGACCTCCAACCCGGTGATCGCCTCGTACTTCGACCTGTCCCTCCAGCATGCGGCGGGGACCCTGCTGCGCGCGATGCGCCGGCCGGGAGACGGTGGTCGCCACCGCGAACTGATCGGGCGGATCCGGGGCGCCGACCCCGCGGCCACCCTCCGCTCGTCGTTCATCGTGGGATTTCCCGGCGAGACCGACGACCACGTCGAGGAGTTGGCCGCCTTCCTCGAGGACGTGCGGCTGGACTGGGCGGGCTTCTTCCCCTACTCGGCCGAAGAAGGGACGCCGGCCGCGGATCTCCCAGATCGGATCGACCGCCAGGAGATCGAGGAGCGGATGCGGTATCTGCAGGGCATCCAGGAGGAGATCACCGCCGAGAAGAACGCCGATCTCATCGGTGAGGTCGTCGAGATCCTCGTCGACCAGGTGGAGGACGACCTCCCCGTCGGTCGGAGCGAGCGGCACGCGCCGGAGATCGATGGCGTCGTCGTGCTCGACCAGGGCACGCCGGGACAGTGGGTGACGGCCGAGATCGTCGCCACCATCGGGACGGACAGCGAAGCCAAGGTGGTGGCGTGATCGTCGAGGTGGTGGCGGTCGGCACCGAACTCCTGCTCGGCCAGATCGTCAACGGAAATGCCGCCACGATCGGGACCGCCCTGGCGCTCGACGGCTTCGACGCCCACTATCAGCAGGTGGTGGGCGACAACCACGATCGGATGTTGACCGCCTTCTCCACCGCCGCCGCCCGCTCCGATGCCGTGATCATCACCGGCGGCATCGGTCCCACCCAGGACGACATCACCCGCGAGGCACTGTGTGCGTTGACCGGCCGGCGCATGGTCCGCAACGAGGAGTACGCCGAGAAGCTCCGCCGCAGGTTCGCGGCGATGGGCCGGGAGATGCCGGAGAACAACCTCCGTCAGGCGGACCATCCGGAAGGCGCCGAGCAGCTGTCCAACCCGAAGGGAACGGCCCCCGGCCTGGCACTCGTCCACGACGGCACCTGGATCTTCGCGCTGCCCGGGGTGCCCGAGGAGATGGAACTGCTGCTCGCCGACCACGTCCTGCCGCGGCTGCGGGCCAACGGGGGGGACGGCCGCACCCTCCACAGCCGGATCATCCGCTCGTGGGGGATGTCCGAATCGGCGGTGGCGGACCTGCTCGACGATCTCTACACCGACTCGACCAATCCGTCGGTGGCGTTTCTCGCCTCGGCCGGCGAGATCAAGATCAGGGTCACCGCCAAGGCGGCCGACATGGCTGCCGCGATGGCGATGATCGCGCCGGTGGAGGCCGAGATCCGCTCCCGCCTCGGGGCGACCGTGTTCGGCGCGGACGACGAGACGATCGAACCCGTGGTGCTGGGACTGCTCCGCGAGCGGGGGTGGACGCTCGCCACGGCCGAGTCGGCCACCGGCGGACTGGTGGCGAGCCGCCTCACGGCGGTGCCCGGCGCCTCCGATACCTTCCGGGGCGGCGTGGTGCCGTATGCGGCGGACATCAAGCAGGAGTTGCTGGCGGTGGACGTGGCCGACGGGGTC
>CAZCRP010000424.1:0-1700 GCA_964501055.1 uncultured Acidimicrobiaceae bacterium | reverse complement strand
CGCCGCTGGCGGACGGCACCACCCGCCGCCGCCCCAATGCCGCCCAGCTGAGAAAGGTGCAGGTGCGGGACCGGAGATGCGTTGCCCCCGGCTGCCGCATGCCCGCAGTCGACTGCGACGTGGACCACACCCGGCCGTGGGCACGGCACGGAGTGACCGACTCCCGGGATTTGGCTGCCTTGTGCCGCCACGACCATTGCGTCCGCCACCGGAGCGGCTGGACGTACCGGCGCCTGGAAGACGGTGACTACCTGTGGTCCAGTCCCCTCGGCACCGGCTACACCACCAGTGGCGCCGACCCGCCACCCATCCCCTGATCGCCCGTTCGTCTCAGCCCTCGTAGCTGCGCAACACGCAGAACTCGTTTGCCTCGGGGTCGGCCATGACGACCCAGCTGACGTCGCCTTGGCCGATGTCGACGCGGGTGGCGCCCATCGCCTCCAGGCGGGCGACTTCGGCGTCCTGGTCGTCAGGCACGACGTCGAGGTGGAGCCGGTTCTTGGTCGTCTTGGCGTCCGGCACCTGCACGAACAGGAACGGGATGGCACCGGGGAACTCGGACGGGTCGGTCCCGGGCGCCAGCCACACGCCGCCGTCGTCGAAGAGGTCGAGCACCTTCCAGTCGAGCGCTTCGGCCCACCAGCGAGCCAGCGCCTCCGGGTCACGGCTGTCGATGGTGAGGGCGTTCACGCGCAGTGTCATAGGCGGCTCCTTTAGGCGGCGTCTCGTTTGGTGGTGGGTGACAGCAGGCGGGGTGTCCGGCGGATGATCGCATCCGGTGGGGTCCGGCGGCGCCGGCGGAGACCCTGGGCTCGGTCGGCAACCGCCAGGCGCTGGTCCTGGATGGCTCTCACCATCGACGTCGCAGCATGGTTGAAGAACACAGTCTCTCCCTCGACTTACACCTGTGAAACTACGACATATTGCGGACAGGATCGATCCGCAATATGCGAGAATCTGCAGAACGTGGACACCGCTGCCCGGCTCTTGCGGCTGCTCTCCCTCCTCCAGGCACGGCCGATGTGGGCAGGGCCGGAACTGGCGGAGCGCCTCGGCGTCACCACCCGCACCCTCCGCCGAGACGTGCAGCGTTTGCGCGAGCAGGGCTATCCGGTCGAGGCCGACAGCGGACCGCACGGCGGATACCGCCTGGTGGCGGGAGGCGCGCTCCCTCCCCTGTTGTTGGACGACGAGGAAGCCATCGCCGTCGTCCTGGCGATCCGAGCCGCAGCCGGGGGCGCTCTGCCGGGGTTCGAGGACTCTGCGGTGGTGGCGCTCGCCAAGATCGAACAAGTCCTGCCTGCCCGGCTGCGACGGCAGGTGGAGACACTGGCCGCCGCCACCGTCCGGCTCAACTCCCCCAACTCCGGAGCCGCACCGATGAATGTCGAGAACCTGGTGACGATCGCCCAGGCCTGCCGCGGTCCGGAGCGACTGCGGTTCACCTACACCGGCTCCGATGGAAGGACGACCGAGCGTCACGTCGAGCCGTATCAGCTCGTCCACGCCGGGCGGCGCTGGTACCTGGTCGCCTGGGACCGCGATCGGGAGGCATGGCGCACCTTCCGGGTGGATCGCATCTCCGCCCCGGTCCCGACCGGCATGAGGGTCGCCCACCACGACCCGCCCGATGCGGCGCAGTTCGTGGCGGAAGGCACGGCGGTGGGCGCCTACCGGTACCAGGCGCGGGTGCTGCTGGC
>CAZCRP010000423.1:0-1733 GCA_964501055.1 uncultured Acidimicrobiaceae bacterium | reverse complement strand
GTCGCGTCTGCTGCCGAAGCGGATCCCGCTCCCCGCCACGCCGGTCGGAGCGGTGGCGGCCAAAGAACTGATCGCCGTTCGCCGCGACGTCAGGGTGCGAGGTCAGTTGCTGGGCGGCGTGGTGGCGATCATCGTGCTCGGGGTGGTGTTCGGGGCCGTGGCGACCGCCACCGCCTATGCGCCTTTCCTGGCGGTCATCGCCGTCTTCATCGTCGTGACGGCGGTCACCCCCAACCAACTCGGCTATGACGGCGGATCGTTCTGGGGCTACCTGACGATGGCTCCTGACCTGGGAGTGGTGATCCGCGGCAAGAACCTGGGCTGGGCCGTCGTGGGAGCTCCGCTCGCGGGCGTGCTCGTCCTGCTGGCCGGGTTCGTGTCGGGGCGATGGATCTACGTGCCGGCGGCGCTGTTCGCCTGTGCCGTGGTCGCGCTCGTGTGGCTCGGGGTCGGCAACATCATCTCGATCTTCGGCGCGTACCGGCTCCCCGAGACGAACCTGTTCGGAAGTCGCAACCTGTCGGGGGGTGCCTTCATCGCCACGATGCTGGGCATCAGCGTGTCGGGGATCCTCACCCTTCCGCCACTGCTGGCGATCGGAGTGCCTGCCTTCCTCGGACAAGCGCTGTGGGCGACGGTGGCCTCGGTCGTTTCCGTGGCATATGCCGTCTTCGTGTATCGGTTCGCGGTCCGCCATGCGGCCCGTCTGGCGCACGAACGGCGATTCCTCCTGCTGGCCGTGCTCGACGGGGACTGACGACGCTGTACCGGACGTGGCGCGAGGCCCAATCCGAAGTCGGTTGTCACAGATCGCGCTGCTGTGCTGTCAAGGCATCGAACGCACAGCAAGGAGGATTGCGACATGACAGTCACCGACCGAGAAACGGGCACGCGCCAGGCCCAACGCTGGCTGCGAGGGTGGACGATCGGCCTCGGCTGGGGTGCCGTCGCCCAAGGGGCGTGGGCGTTCTTCTGGCCGCGCCGGTTCTACGAGGACTTCCCGCTCGAAGGGGCGCAGTGGGTCTCGACCCTGGGACCGTTCAACGAGCACCTGACCAAGGATGTCGGAACCGCGGTGTTGGGCCTGGGGGTGGCTGCCGTGGTGGCAGGCCGCAGCGGCCGGCTGGAGGCCATCCGCGCGGTCTGCACGGGCTATGTCGTCTTCGGGGTGGCTCATCTCGGTTTCCACTTCGGCGAGCTCGGCCACTTCTCGGTAGCCGCGGCGACTGCCCAGATCGTCAGCCTGGTGATGCTGGTCGTGATCCCGGCGGCGCTGTCGGTCGCAGCGACCGCCGACCGGAGGGGGTGGGGGCGATGAAGGTGTTGTTCACCGGGGCGACCGGCGTGTTGGGGCGGGCGGCGCTGCCGGAGTTGGTCGCAGCAGGCCACGACGTCACAGCGGTGGTGCGTCCAGGCTCCGACACGCGTCCGCTGGAGCGGATGTCGGTGCAATCGGCGACAGTCGACCTGTTCGACCCTGCCGCGGTGGCCGCCGCCGTGGACGGCCACGAGGCGGTGATCCACTTCGCCACCTCCATCCCTCCGGCGGCGGCGATGACCCGACGCAAGGCGTGGCTGGTCAATGACCGCCTCCGGGCGGAGGCGACCCGGCATCTCGTCGACGCGGCGCTGGTGGGCGACGTCGAGGTCTTCGTCCAGCAAGCGGTCTCGTTCGTGTACGCCGACGGGCGCGACGGCTGGCTCGACGAGGACGCGCCGATCGCTCCGGTGTG
>CAZCRP010000422.1:0-1751 GCA_964501055.1 uncultured Acidimicrobiaceae bacterium | reverse complement strand
GGCCTCGGGCTGGCGATCGTCCGTGAGGTGGCGAGGCTCCATCATGGGGCGGTGGCGTCGGCCGCCCGGAGCGACGGAGGGGCGGTGGTGGCCCTGTGGCTCCCCTCGGAGGCGGTCGACGCACCGCCACCGTTCATGGATGCTTTACCGGCGGTTTACCGGACCTGAGCCACGATGAACTTGCATAGCGGCGCCCAGGAGTTGGAATGGTCGACATGGACCGGGTCGAGGTGAGCACAAGATCGAACCAGGAGCAGACCGAAACCGGTCCGCCCCGCATCGTGATCGTCTTCGCCGTCTTGTTCGTGTTCCTGGCCGGAGCGGGGATCGGTTGGTTGGCGGGGCCCCCGGCAGAGGTCGTCACGGTGTCGGCGCCGGAGACCCTCCCCCCATCCGAGACCACGGTTCCCACTTCTGTGACCACTACCGCGGCACCGGTGGTGGTCCCCGACAACACCGCTCCTCCCTCCGACCCCGTGACGGCGCCGCTCGTCGATGCCCACTCGGACGAGCCGGTGGCCGATGTCGCCGAGGCCCTGCTGCCGTCGGTCGTCCAGATCGAGCTCCCGAACCGAGGCCTGGGCAGCGGAGTCATCTACGACAGCAACGGGCGCATCCTGACTGCCGCCCACGTCGTCACGGGCTTCGACGTGGTCGACGTGCGGTTCTCCACCGGCGACCGGGTGCCGGGGCGAGTCATCGGCCTCGACGTCGACAACGACATCGCGGTGATCGAGGTGGACATGGTCGGCCTTCCCGCCGCTCCGCTGGCGCTCGACGACGAGCCGCGGCCCGGTCAGCTGGCGATCGCCCTCGGCTCCCCGTGGAGGCTCGACTCCACCGTCACCTCGGGGATCATTTCCGCCGTGAACCAGGCCATCCCGGGTCCGGACAACATCCCTCGTCTGATGCTGCAGACCGACGCCTCGATCAATCCCGGGAACAGCGGCGGTCCGCTCGCCGACCGGTTCGGGAGGATCGTGGGGATCAACGTCTCGATCTTCTCGGCCAGCGGCGCCAACGACGGCGTCGGCTTCGCGGTGCCGATCAACCGCGCGTACCGGGTGGCCAGGGCGATCGTGGAGGGCGGGACGTTCGAGCCCGGGTTCCTCGGGGTGCAGATCGATGCGACGGTGACGGGTCGCGCCGGTTCGGTGATCACCACGATCACACCCGGCTCGGCCGCCCAGCAAGCAGGGATGCAGTTGGGCGACCTCGTGGTGGCGGTCGACGGCGACCCGATCGGCGACTTCACCGACCTCGCCGCCGTCATCCGCGACTACGCCGCCGGTGACGTCATCGAGATGGAGATCGAACGGGACGGGGAGACCCTGATCCTCGTCGTCGAACTCGGGGCGCGGTCGCCCACCGACTGAGACTCCGGCGCTCCGTCTGCTCCGATCCGGCGCCGCCGGTCGCCACTCCCGCTAGCCTGCGGCCAGACCGCTCCTCGGAGCGGTGCCGTCGGCAACAGCGAAGTCCGGAACCAACCGGCGCTGTCCCGCAACTGTGAGGCCCGCGATGGGCCGAGCCAGGTCGCCTGGTGCCGCGGCGCAGACGAAGCCTCGGATGAAGGTGTTGTCCGCCGGCGGGACACCGCCGTCGCACTCTCTTCATCCTCCGACCCGGGAGGATGGGACATGTTCCGCAAGCGAGCGTCGATGAAGACGCTGCTCGCCGTGCTGGCCGTGCTCGCCGCTGCCTGCGGCAGCGGCGCCACCGACGAGACCACCGAGCCCACCGGCACCACC
>CAZCRP010000421.1:0-1756 GCA_964501055.1 uncultured Acidimicrobiaceae bacterium | reverse complement strand
GTTTGATATATCGATGGTATCCAGCAGCTCAGCGGAAAATGGGATCCGGGCGGAGAAGATCGCCGTCCAATCGGCCCTCTGGGTCCAGTCTCTCCGGGACCAGGCCGAGATCGAGATCAGGCCCGACCCGCTGTTCGCCGACCTCGACCCCAGACCGGAGATGTATTTCGTGCACTCCTATGCGCCGGTGCCCGACTCCGACGACGTCGTGATCGCCAGGGCGACCCACGGGGAGCCGTTCGTGGCGGCCGTGCGTCACGGACACGTGTCCGGCACCCAGTTCCATCCGGAGCGGTCGGGGAACGGCGGGCTGGCCATCCTCGCCAACTTCGTGGCCTCGACGGTCCGGACCCCGGCGTGACGGTACGGGTGAGGGTCATCCCCTGTCTCGACGTGCGCGACGGGCGGGTCGTGAAGGGCGTCAACTTCGTCGACCTGACCGACGAGGGAGATCCGGTCGAGTTGGCCGAGCGGTACGCGGCGGAGGGAGCGGACGAGATCTGCTATCTCGACATCTCGGCCTCGCCGCAGGGCCGTCCCACCACCCTGGAGGTGGTCCGCCGCACCGCCGAGAACGTCTTCGTGCCGCTCACCGTGGGCGGCGGCGTGCGCTCCACCGACGATATGAAGGCCACGCTGCGGGCAGGGGCCGACAAGGTCGGCATCAACACGGCTGCCGTGACCCGGCCCGAGTTGATCTCCGCCTGTGCGGCCCGCTTCGGACGCCAATGCGTCGTCCTCGCCATCGACGCCCGCCGAGTGTCTGACGGGGAGTGGGAAGTGGTCGTCAACGGCGGGCGCACCCCCACCGGGCGCGGGGCGCTGGCGTGGGCCATCGAAGGTGTGGAGCGGGGAGCAGGCGAGATCCTGCTCACGTCGATGGACGCCGACGGGACCAAGGACGGATTCGACCTGGCGCTGACGCGCACCATCGCCGACGCCGTCGAGGTGCCGGTGATCGCCTCGGGTGGCGCCGGCACCGAAACCGACTGTGTGGCGGCCGTGTTGGAAGGGGGAGCGTCCGCCGTGCTGGCGGCGTCGATCTTCCACCGCCGTGAGATCGACATCTCGTCCGTCAAAGGGGCCATGGCACGGGCCGGCATCCCGGTGCGGGGAGCGGCATGACCGCCTGGCCGGAGTCTGCGGAGCTGGTGCCGGCGATCGTCGCGGATGCCGACTCCCACCGGGTGCTGATGCTGGCGTGGATGAACGCCGAGGCGTACAACCAGACGATCCGCACCGGCCGGGTGACGTTCTGGTCCCGTTCCCGCCAGCAACTGTGGGAGAAGGGCGCCACCAGCGGAAACACCCTCACGCTGGTGGACATGGCCTGGGACTGTGACTTCGATGCCGTCCTCGTCACGGCCCACCCGTCGGGACCGGTGTGCCACACCGGCTCCGCCACGTGCTTCGACGACCGACCGCTCGGTGCCGCCGGTTTCGGCGCCCTCGACTCCTTGTGGACGGTGATCTCCGATCGGGCGCAGCACCGACCGGCAGGGTCGTACACCACCTCGCTGCTCGAGGCGGGTGCCGAGGGGCCCGGCCGCAAGGTCGCCGAGGAGGCGATCGAGGTGGTGCTGGCAGCCAAGGACCACGAGCACGGGGAGGCCGACGACCGCCGAGTCGCCGAAGAGGTGGCGGACCTCCTCTATCACACGCTGGTGCTGCTCGCCGAACGCGAGATCGAACCAGGGCTGGTGCTCGAGGTCCTCGCCTCGCGGCGCCGCTGAGCGGCGCGTCGATTGCTCGGCCG
>CAZCRP010000420.1:0-1763 GCA_964501055.1 uncultured Acidimicrobiaceae bacterium | reverse complement strand
CACGGCCTCGTTGATCCGGTTGCGGGGGGTCACCACCGCCCAGGCCAGTACGAGGCTCGCCACGAAGAGTTGAGAAAGGAAGTGAACGGCGAGGCGGGCCGCCGCCAACGGGCGGAAGACGATGCCGCGCTGCCGCCGCCGCACCGGGGAGAGGGTCATCGCGGCGATGGCGGCGAGGGATCCGCCAACGACATTGGCGGGGCTGGCATCCCCCCAGAGGGCGATCCAGAACACGACCAGCGCACCGAGGACCACGAGGCGGTGGATCATGGCTGTAGCACCTCCGTGATCCACCCGCTGGGGTCGGCCAGGTCGGCGGCGGCTCGTTCGGCGAACCGGTACAGCGGCCCGGCGAAGAGGGCGATCATGAGGCTCACCATGGCCACGCCGGCCGTCGCGGCGGTCATTAGGCGAGGGAACTGAAGCCTCGGAGACTGCATCGCCTCGGCTATCGGGGGAGGCTCGTCGGGGGTTCCCCAGAACACCCCGTTCCAGATCTTGGCCATCGAGAAGAGGGTGAGGAGGGAGACGGCCAGGGACACGCCGACCACCCAGTACGCCCCGGCCGCGACTCCGGCCTCGACGAGCGCAAGCTTGGCGATGAATCCGGAGAGGGGAGGGATTCCGGACAGGCTCATTCCGACGATCAGAAACAGCGTGGCGACGAGCGGTGCCGAGTGCAGGAGCCCTCCGAGGCGGTGGAGCTGGCCGGTTCCGGTGGTCTCCTCGATGAGTCCACCGATGAGGAACAGGGTCGTCTTGACGACGATGTGATGTACCACGTAGTAGACCGTTGCGGCCAGCCCCAGGACGGTGAACAGGCCGAGGCCGAACACCATGTATCCGATCTGGCTGACGATATGGAACGACAGGACCCGCTTGATGTCGTCATGGGAGATGGCTCCTAACACTCCGACCACCATCGTGAGGGCCGACAGGACGAGGATCAGTGTGGAGGGGCCGTTGGGCGCGAATAGCAGTGTCTGAGTGCGGAGGATGGCGTAAACGCCAACTTTTGTCAGCAGCCCGGCGAAGATCGCTGTGATGGGCGTCGGTGCCGTCGGATAAGAGTCCGGTAGCCAGAAGAACAGGGGGAAGATCGCTGCCTTGATGCCGAAGACGACGAGAAACAGAATTCCGAGGGCGGTTCGCAGCTCCGGGGCAACCTCGGGCAGGCGGGTGGCGAGGTCTGCCATGTTCACGGTGCCGGTGGCGGCGTAGGTGAGGCCCACCGCCGTTATGAAAAGGGTCGAGGAGAGCAGGCTTATCACCACGTATGTCATCCCATGCCGCACCTGGCGGCCGGTACCGCGGAGGGTCATGAGTACGTACGAGGCGGTGAGCATCACCTCGAAGGCGACGAAGAGGTTGAACAGATCGGACGTGAGGAACGAGCCCGCCACGCCGGCTGCCAGTACCAGATACACGGGGTGGAATGAGGTCGTCCGGTCGGAGGTCCGCGGACTGCCGATGGCGTAGAGCATCACGGCCAGCAGCATCACCGTCGATACCAGGACCATGGCCGCGGATAGCCGGTCGGCGGCGAGGACGATCCCGAGCGGGGCGGACCAGCCGCCGACGTGGGCCGTGACCACATCGTGCCGGTCCACGGCTATGGCGAGAGCGGCGGCGACTAGCACCGCCGCAGTGAGGGCCGCAACGCTGATGACCCGCTGCAGCCGGGGTAGGCGGTTGAGCGCCTGGGATACACCGGCGGCAGCCAGGGGGAGGATGATGGGCAGGGCCACGAGGGCGCTCACGTT
>CAZCRP010000419.1:0-1766 GCA_964501055.1 uncultured Acidimicrobiaceae bacterium | reverse complement strand
CAGCGAGGGCACACCGGTAGCGGCCACCACCTCCCCGACCAGTCCCAGCGCGATGTCGAGGGTGGTCCCGGCCGCCAGCGCCCGCTCGCTCCCCTGTTGGATCACCGGACCGTCCATCAACGGATCCGAGTACGGGATGCCGACCTCGAACCCGTCCGCCCCGGCTTCCGCCATCGCCCGGAACAGCGCCACCGACTCGGCCGGCGAAGGCAGCCCCGCCGTCAGATACGGGAGGAAGGCCGCCCGACCCTCGGCGCGGGTCGACGCGAACATCGCCCGCAGTCGGTCGCGGCCCATCAGCTGCCGGTCCGGTGGGCGGCGATCTGTTCGACGTCCTTGTCGCCCCTCCCCGACACGTTCAGCAGCACCGTCTTGCCGGCGAGACTCTCGGCCTCGCGGGCGATCCAGGCGACGGCGTGGGCGCTTTCCAGCGCCGGGATGATCCCCTCGCTGCGGGCCAGCAACTCGACACCCTCCAACGCTTCGGCGTCGGTCACCGACTCGTAGCGGGCCAGCCCCAGCTGATGGAAGAAGGCATGCTCGGGACCGACCCCCGGATAGTCGAGGCCGGCAGAGATCGAGTGGGCTTCGAGCACCTGACCGTCGTCGTCCTGCAACATGTAGGTGCGGCTCCCGTGCAGCACGCCCGGCGAGCCGGCCCCGATCGAGGCGCCGTGCTTTCCGGTCTCGATGCCGTATCCGCCCGCTTCCACCCCCACCAGCTCGATGCCGAGTCCCGCCAGCGGATGGAAGAGCCCCATGGCGTTCGACCCGCCGCCGACGCAGGCCACGGCCACGTCCGGCAGGTCGCCTTCCATCTGGGCGAGCACCTCCTCGCCGATCACCTTCTGGAACTCGCGCACCATCCACGGGAAGGGATGGGGGCCGACGACCGAGCCGATGATGTAGTGGGAGCGCTCGACGGTGGCCACCCAGTTGCGCATCGCCTCGCTGACGGCGTCCTTGAGTGTGCCCGCCCCCGACGCGACGGGGATGACGTTGGTGCCGAGGATCTCCATCCGCATGACATTCAGCGCCTGGCGCCTCACGTCGACGGTGCCCATGAACACGTCGCACTCGAGACCGAGGAAGGCGGCGGCCGTGGCGGTGGCGACGCCGTGCTGGCCGGCGCCGGTCTCGGCGATGAGGCGCGGCTTGCCCATCCGCTTGGCAAGGAGGCCCTGGCCAATGGCGTTGTTGATCTTGTGCGCCCCGGTGTGGGCGAGGTCCTCTCGTTTCAGCACCACCCGCACGCCTAGCTTGGCGGACAGGTTCGGTGCCTCGTGCAGCGGGGTGGGGCGGCCCACGAAGTCACGCAGCACGGTGCGGAACTCGTCGACGAACACCGGATCGGACCAGGCGTCACGGAAGGCCTCCTCCAGTTCGTGCAGCGCCGGCATCAGCGTCTCGGGCGCGAAGCTGCCTCCGAACTCGCCGAAGCGGCCATGTTCGTCGGGTCGGTCGAGCCGGGCGGTGCTCATGCCTTCTTCGCCTCCCTCACGAACGCCGCGATCAGGTCGTGATCCTTGTGGCCGGGCGACGACTCTAGGCGGCTGGAGGCATCCACTCCCCAGGGCCGGAGGGCGGCGATCGCCTCGGCGACGTTGTCGGGGTCGAGGCCGCCCGCCATCACCCAGTCGCGGTCGATCTCGGGAAGGAGAGCGGGCTCGAAGCGGACGCCAGTGCCGCCGTGCAGACCGGGGATGCGCGTGTCGAGCAGCGGGATCTGGTCCGCCGGTATCTGGGCGAGGTCGAGGTCGTCGGTG
>CAZCRP010000418.1:363-1773 GCA_964501055.1 uncultured Acidimicrobiaceae bacterium | reverse complement strand
CACGCCGAGACGGGTGAGGTGCTGGCCATGGTCGGCCACCCGCCGTTCGATCCCGAGACCCGCAGCGGACCGGACGGCGCGCCATTCGCCAACTTCGCCGTGCGGGGGATGTATGAGCCGGGTTCGACCCAGAAGCTCATCACGTTCGCCGCCGCCCTCGACACCGGGACGATCAAGCCGTCGATGGTGATCGGCGCGGTGGCCGATCGGCATGAGACGACGCCGGGGGCGTGCAAGAGCAACGACGACGACATCTACGGGTGTTTCTCGGACTTCACCAACCACCCCACCGTGGACATGACCGTCACCGACATTTTCACCGAGTCGTCCAACGTGGGCACGATCAGGATCCAGGAGATGCTGCCGCGGGGCGCCATGCTCGACTACGTCGCTCGGTTCGGATACGGCGCGCCCACCGGTATCGACTACAGCGGCGAGGCCAAGGGCCTCGTCAACGACGACCCCAACTGCACCTCCTGCCTGGCATCCACCGCCATCGGGTACAACGTCGCCGTCACGCCGCTGCAGATCGCGGCTGCCTACGCGGCCATCGCCAACGACGGGATCTGGGTGCAGCCTCGCCTCGTCGCAGCGACCGTGGGCATGGACGGCAGGGTGGCGGCCAACGACCCGGCAACCAGGCGGGTGGTATCCGAGAACACCGCTTGGGTGATGCGCCAGTTGCTCGGCAATGTCGTCGACACCGGCACCGGCCAGACGGCCAGGGTCCCCGGCTATCGGGTGGGTGGCAAGACCGGCACCGCCAACAAGCTCGGTGCCGACGGCGCCTACACCGACGACACCGTGGCCAGCTTCGTGGGCATGGCGCCCATCGACGACCCCCAGGTGGTGATCGCGGTGATCGTGGATCGGCCCGCTTGGGAGTACCGCACCGGCGGCCTCGCCGCCGCTCCCGCCTTCGCCGACGTCATGGAGGCCGCCCTGCATGGCCTCGGGGTGGTGCCCGATGCCTTCGACCGGTGAATATCTCCACGTGCTCGCCGATCGAATCGGTGTGGCCGTCGAAGGCGAGGGGGATCCGCTCGTCCGCGACGCCACCCACGACAGCCGCCAGGTGCAGGCAGGCTCGCTGTTCATCGCTGTGAAGGGCTTCACCGTCGACGGCCACCGGTTCCTGGAGCAGGCGGTCGCGGCAGGGGCGGTGGCGGCCGTCGTCACCGACCCCGTCCCCGCGGTCGTCCCGCTGCTGCGGGTGCCGGACGCCAGGGTGGTGATGGGACCGCTCGCCGCCGCCATCCATGGTGACCCCTCGCGCCGGATCCCGGTGGTGGGAGTCACGGGCACCAACGGCAAGACCACGGTGACCCACATCGTCGAGCACCTGCTGGCGGCGACGGGGCGACGAGCCGGGCTGGTCGGCACCATCCACACCCGGATCGGGTCCGAGGA
>CAZCRP010000418.1:0-353 GCA_964501055.1 uncultured Acidimicrobiaceae bacterium | reverse complement strand
CAGGCGGCGAAGCGGCATCAGTCGATGCTGCAGGCGCTCAAGAAGGGCGACGAGATCATGACCGAGGGCGGCATCCTCGGCAAGGTCGTGCACATCAAGGAGGATCGGGTCCGAGGAGATCCCGGCTGTCCACACCACCCCCGAGGCGACCGACTTCCAGCGGCTGCTGCGGGACATGGTCGACCGCGGCGCCCAGGCGGTCGCGGTCGAGGTCTCGTCCCACGCCCTGGCGCTCCACCGCGTGGACGCCACCTGGTTCGACGTGGTCGCGTTCACGAATCTCAGTCAGGACCATCTGGACTTCCACGGCGACATGGAGACGTATTTCGCCGCCAAAGCGGCCCTGTTCGATA
>CAZCRP010000417.1:287-1817 GCA_964501055.1 uncultured Acidimicrobiaceae bacterium | reverse complement strand
GCTCGACCCCGCGGCTCTCGAGCATTCCCGCCAGCTCGCGCAAGGCGTGCTGGGCCTGGGCGACCGCCAGGCCGTAGCCGGGCACCACGATCACGCGCTCGGCATAGGCCAGGGTGACCGCCGCGTCGTCGGCTGTCGCCCGGCGCGTGACCTTGTCCCCCTGGTCTCCCGCGACCGCGGCGCCGTCTCCGCCGAAAGCCGAGAAGAGGACACCGGCGAGGGTGCGGTTCATCGCCTTGACCATGATGTTGGTGAGGATCAGACCGGCCGCTCCCACCAGTGCGCCGCTGATGATGAGTGCGTTCGAGTCGATCACGAATCCAGCCGCGGAGGCGGCCAGTCCGGAGGCGGAGTTCAAGAGGCTGATGACGACCGGCATGTCCGCCCCGCCGATGGGGAGGGTGCGGGTCACGCCGAGGATCAGGGCGAGTCCCGTCAGACCCCATGCCCAGCCGATGGAGCCGTCTGCCGCCAGGAACACGGCGAAGGCGACGGCCGTCGCCGCCAGCAGCGAATCGGCCACCTTCTGGCCGGGGAAGGTGATCGAGCCTCCGCCGAGGAGCCCCTGCAGCTTCCCGAAGGCCACGAACGATCCGGAGAAGCAGATCGCGCCGATCAGCACCGAGATGGCGATGGTGACGAGCGTGCGGACCTCGGAGTCCGGATCGGAGGCCAGCGCCGACAGCGCCACCAGTGCGGAGGCACCGCCACCGAATCCGTTGAACGCCGCTACCAGCTGCGGCATGGCGGTCATCTCGACGGTGCGGGCGAGATAGGCGCCGATGGCGCCGCCCAGCACGAGGCCGGCGATCACGGTCCCGTAGCTGATGATCCCGGCGTCGAGCAGGGTGACGACGATCGCCAGCAGCATGCCGATGGAGGCGAGGCGGTTGCCGGTGCGGGCGGTGACCGGTGAGGTCAGCCGCTTCAGGCCGACGATGAACAGCACCGCCGCCACCAGATAGAGGAACCCCTGGATGGTGACGTTCATCGCTGGTCCCGGCGGGTGAACATCTCGAGCATCCGGTCGGTGACGAGGAACCCGCCCACGACGTTGATGGTGGCGAAGGTGACAGCCACGAATCCGAGGATGGTGGCGATGGTCGCCTCCGATGCGCCCGTGGCGACGATGGCGCCGATGACGGTGATCCCCGAGATGGCGTTGGCGCCGGACATGAGCGGCGTGTGCAGGGTGGGGGGCACCTTCGTGATCACTTCGAAGCCGACGAAGGCGGCGAGCACGAAGACGGTGATCGGTACCAGCAGGGCTTCCATCAGTTCTCCAGCAGTCGGGGATGGACGAGCGATCCGTCGCGACAGATCATCGCGCCGGTGACGATGTCGTCCTCGACGTCGGGCGTGAAGGCGCCGTCCTCGCCGGCGATCAACTCGAGGAACGCTGACACGTTGCGCGAGTACATCCGGCTGGCGTCGGCCGGCACCCTGGCCATCATGTCGGTCGAGCCGACCACGAGCACGCCGGCGTGCTCGACGACCTCGCCGGGGATGGTGACCTCGCAGTTGCCGCCA
>CAZCRP010000417.1:0-277 GCA_964501055.1 uncultured Acidimicrobiaceae bacterium | reverse complement strand
TGACGGCGCCGCGTCGCATCTCCTCGACGGTGCCACGCTCGATCAGCCGCGGAGCGGGCCGGCCCGGGATCGCCGCAGTGCAGATCACGACATCGGCGTCCCGCACGGCCGGGGCGAGACCATCGAGGATCCGTTGCTGTTCGTCGTCCGCCACCTCCTGGGCATATCCCCCCGCCTGGGCGGCGTCCTGGGCCTCGACGTCGAGGGACACGAAGCGGGCGCCGAGACGCTCGACCTGCTCGGCGGCGGCGGCGCGGATGTCGAAGGCGGAGACCAC
>CAZCRP010000416.1:0-1828 GCA_964501055.1 uncultured Acidimicrobiaceae bacterium | reverse complement strand
AGGCCTCCGACGAGCGGCAGCGTCGGAGCCCTGGGATGCAGGAGCGTGAGCATTCCGAGGGCCAGCGCCACCGCCGGAGGGCCGAGTGAGAGCACCTCGCCTCCCGCCCCGAGCGGCGCCGCGAGCGTCTCGGCTGTTCCGACGATCAGTGCCGCCGTCCCCCCGAGCATGACGACCGCGGGAACTCCCCAGGCCACCGCCCGGTGCAGTCCGATCAGGGCACCCGCGGCCAGCGACGTCATCACGATCCACGGCACCGGCGAGTGGCCCGGTATCCACCACAGCCGCCCCGTGACGTCGACGCGCCGTCCGTCCACTTCGAGCGGCACCGCCCACTGCATGATCTCGGATTCGGTGGCGGGCTGGATCCCCGGCGGCGGCTGCGGGGACATCCAGTGGATCCGATGATCGTGCCAGGCGTACTCGCCGCCCAGGGCCACTTGCTCCCATGCCGGCTCTGCCTCCACCGACGCTTCGGCGGGGATCGCCGTCTGCGCGTAGCGGTCGTCGTTGAGGTAGTGGGCGGGAGAGCGGGTGTTCACCCACACCGAGCCGGTGGCGTCGACGTGGACGTACGGCTCCTGCCCATAGCCGAGCACCGTCACCTCGGTTCCGAGGTCGACCCTGATCTCCAGGAAGGCGTCCCCGCCCACCACCCTGGCTTCCACCGCGGGGGTCGGGGGGGAGAGCGACGTGACCTCCGACCGGTAGTTGGTCGGCCGGGCCGGATCGGCGCGCGCGGTGTCGGCGAAGCCACCGAGGAGCGCGGTCGACAGTCCCGCCACCACCATCACGCGTCTCATCCGTTGGCCCATCGTCACCCCATCCTCCTAGCGGTTGACCGTTACCTCGACTTCGGCGGTCTGCTCGTCGAACTGCGAGATGCGCTGTCGGACGGTGATCACCCACTCACCCGGAATCGCCAACTCCGGGCCGACGTGGAGGTAGTGGCCGGGTCCGGCCAGTTGCAGCGTGCGGACGATCGGCCCGATGTCCTCGGCGGGCATCGAGAACTCGACATCCGCTTCCCCGGCGACCAGCGCCGGCAAGCCTCCCGGTGTGAGGACGTAGAGGTGGAGTTCGTTGTCCCCTGCCCGGTTGGGATCGACCACGAGGTTCAACTGGTACTCGCCGAACGGCACATAGGTGGAGAAGGGGCCGGCCACGCCCGCCGCTTCCCCAGCGGGCTGCAGGTTGACCAGCATCGCCGTCACCGCCACCACCGCGGCCAGACCCACCAACTCGACCCGCACGGTCCTCTGCAACCGTTCCCAGGCACCCGCGCTCGCCTGTCCGGGGTCGGTGATGGACGGGACGAGCACCCGATGGTTGTAGAGCGAGAAGCCGAGTACCAGGGCCACCGCCGCCGTCTTGGCGACCAGGGCCCAGCCGTAAGCCGTGGTCGTCAGGGCACGTACCGCGCCCACGTGCATCCAGGCGAGTGACAGCCCTGCGACCGTCAGCGCCACGACGGCCGCCACCGCCAGGGTCGAGAACCGGCCGACGATTCTGGCGCCTTCCTGGACCGGCAGGCGGTGACTGCGGGAGAGGAGCACCGCCGCCAGCGCCGCCACTCCTCCCACCCACACCGCGGCTCCGACGAGATGGACCGCATCGGCGGCCATCACCAGCCACATCGGTTCCGTGGTGCGGGTGTGCCCGGTGAGCAGTTCCGCCACCACCAGCGCCGACACGCCCGTCCATGCCCAGCCGGCCGGGAGGCGCTCGACCGCGGTGCGGAGTACGAGCAGACCCGCCACCCGCACGGCCGCCGCCAGAGCGAGGGAAGAGGTGATCGCGCCTGTCCAGGCCGAGGCCGAGGTCAGCG
>CAZCRP010000415.1:0-1842 GCA_964501055.1 uncultured Acidimicrobiaceae bacterium | reverse complement strand
GGGCGTATCCGCCGTAGGTGTCCACGATGATCTTGCGGCCGGTCAGGCCGGTGTCCGCCACGGGGCCCCCGATTTCGAAGCGACCCGAGGGGTTGACCAGCAGCGGTACCGACTCGCCCTCCAGATGCTCGGCCAGCACCGGACGCACGACCAGCGACTCGAGCGCTTCGGTCAGGTCCCCGTTGGAGACGTCCCGCGCGTGATGGGCGGACAGGAGGATCTTGGTGACGGCCCGCGGGCGGTCACCCTCGTAGCGAACGGTGACCTGTGACTTGCCGTCAGGGCGCAGATAGGGGACGACGCCCTGTCTCCGGACCACGCTGAGCTGTTCGACGAGCCGGTGGGCGAGTTGGATAGGCAGCGGCATCAACTCGGGCGTCTCGTCGCAGGCGAATCCGAACATGATCCCCTGGTCGCCCGCCCCGAGGGCATCCAACTCGTCGGAGCTTCCCTGCCGCCGCTCCCATGAGTCGTCGACCCCTTCGGCGATGTCGGGGCTCTGACGATGGAGTCGATTCTCCACGTCGACGGTGTCGGCTGCGAAATCGGGATCGAAGCCGTCGTAGCCGATGTCCCGCACCACCTGCCGTACGACGCCGTCGACGTCGAGCTCGGCGGTGGTGCGGATCTCGCCGGCCACGATGACCACGCCGGTCGTGACCATGGTCTCGCATGCGACACGCGCCAGCGGATCCTGGGTGAGCGCGGCGTCGAGCACGGCATCCGACACGGCGTCCGACACTTTGTCGGGGTGTCCCTCGGTCACGGACTCGGAGCTGAAATACGAGCTGCGAAGAGTCATCATCTCGCTTCGATCGACGGACGTGGAGCCTAGACGGGATGGGTCGGCGGATTGGTGGCCCGCTGGCGGTCGCTCAGCGTCGGAGCTCGCCGGCGAGCAGGTCGCACAGTCGAGCGGCGACGATCGCCTTCGGCAGTTGCTCCCACTGCTCGACGGTGCCGTCCGGGCGGATGATCGCCACCCGATTCGTGTCGACTGCGAAGCCCGATCCCGGCTCGCTCACGTCATTGGCCACCAGCAGGTCGACGCCCTTCGTGCGTGCCTTTTCCTTCGCGCGGTCGAGCGAGCCCGTCTCGGCGGCGAAACCCACCAGGAACGGACGGTCGGGCCGGGCGGCCACCGATGCCAGGATGTCAGGGGTCGGCTCGAGTCGGATCTCGGGGGGTCCGTCGGCACGCGCCAGCTTCTCCTCCGCGGCACCGGCCGGACGGAAGTCCGCCACAGCAGCCGCCATCACCGCGATGTCCGGCGCGACACCGGCGACCTGCGCCTGCATCTCGGCGGCGGACTCCACCTGGCGCCGATCGATCGCCGGTGGCGTGGCGATGCTGCTGGTGGTGACCAACACGACCTTGGCGCCGCGGCGGTGCGCGGCGAGGGCGATGGCATGGCCCATCTTGCCCGACGAGCGATTGCCGATGTAGCGCACGGGATCGATCGCTTCTCGAGTCCCTCCGGCCGTCACGAGGACGGTGAGGCCGGAGAGGGGACCGTCGAACAGCGACTCGAGGGCTAGCACGATCTCTTCGGGCTCGACCATGCGACCGCTTCCCGAGTCCCCTCCCGCCAGGGGACCGTCGACCGGTCCCACCACCTGCACACCGTCGGACAGGAGGGTTGCGACGTTGCGCGCCGTGGCGGGGTAGTCCCACATCTCGGTGTGCATCGCCGGCGCCACGACCACCATGGCGCGGGTGGCGACCACGGTCGCCGAGACCGGATCCTCGCTGAGACCCGTCGCCAGCCGGGCGAGGGTGGCGGTGGTGGCCGGCGCCACCACGACCGCCTCTGCCCACCGGCCCAGGTCGGTGTGCGGGGAG
>CAZCRP010000414.1:0-1844 GCA_964501055.1 uncultured Acidimicrobiaceae bacterium | reverse complement strand
CAGCGCCACCGCCATGGCCATCCAGGCGCGTGGCGTGGGGGCCGTGAGTTTCACCGGCAGCCAGGCGGGGATCCTCACCGACTCCGAGCACGGCGCGGCGAAGATCACCGAGATCACCGGCGGCCGGGTGCGGGAGGCGATCGCCGAAGGCAAGGTCGTGATCGTGGCCGGCTTCCAGGGGGTCGATCCCCGGTCGAAGGAGGTCACCACCCTGGGCCGCGGCGGATCCGACGCCACCGCGGTGGCGCTGGCGGCGTCGCTCGGCGCCGACGTGTGCGAGATCTACACCGACGTCGACGGGGTGTACACCGCCGACCCGCGGCTCGTCCCGGAGGCACGAAAACTCGACCAGATCTCCTTCGAGGAGATGCTGGAATTGTCTGCCGCGGGGGCCGGGGTCCTGATGAGCCGTTCGGTCGAGTTCGGCCGGCGATTCGGGATCCCGATCCACGTCCGTTCGTCGTTCAAGCCCGACGAGGGCACCTGGGTCAAGGAGGAAGCCATGGAGCAAGCGATCATCAGTGGGGTGGCCCACGACACCTCCGAGGCCAAGCTGACGGTGCGAGGCGTGCCCGACCGACCCGGTGTCGCTGCCCGGCTCTTCGAGCCGCTGGCCGACGAGGGCATCAACATCGACATGATCGTGCAGAACACGTCCTACGACGGCACCACCGACATCTCGCTGACCGTCCCCAAGGCCTCGCTGGCCGCCGCCGATGCGATCGCCCGGCAGGTGGCGGCCGAGGTGGGGGCCGCCGGTGTCGACGTCGATCCGGACATCGCCAAGGTCTCGCTCGTCGGCGCCGGGATGAAGTCGCATCCGGGCGTCGCCGCCAAGGTGTTCCGCACGCTGGCGGACTCGGGGATCAACATCGAGATGATCTCCACCTCGACGATCCGCATCTCGTGTGTCGTGCGCGCCTCCGATGTGGCCGAGGCCGTCCGCGTCCTCCACCGGGAATTCGACCCACCCATGGTGTCGACCGAGGTCGGGGCATGAGCGCCGCTCTCGCCATCGTCGGTGCCACCGGCGCCGTGGGCCGCACCATGCTGCAAATCCTCATGGAGCGCGAGTTCCCGCTGGGGCGGCTCCGGCTCATGTCGTCGGCCCGCTCCGCCGGGCAGCGGGTCGAGACCTCGTGGGGCGAGATCGAGATCGAGGATCTCGCCCTGGCGGATCCGGACGGGATCGACATCGCGCTCTTCTCTGCGGGCGGAGACCGCAGCAGGGAGCACGCCCCCCGCTTCGCCGCCGCCGGCGCCGTGGTCGTCGACAACTCGTCCGCCTTTCGGATGGACGGCGACGTCCCGCTGGTGGTGGCTGGAGTCAACGACCACGCCCTCGCGGGGCGCCCGCGGGGGATCGTCGCCAACCCCAACTGCACGACGATGACGCTGATGATGGCCCTCGGCCCGCTCCATCGCGCCGCCGGCCTGGAGTCGATGGTCGCCACCTCATACCAGTCGGTGTCAGGTTCCGGCCAGCAGGGAATCGACGAGTTGCTGCGCCAGACCCGCGAGTTGCTCACCGCACCGGAGGCGCTGCAGTTCGGCGGCTGGGAGGACCCCGGAGGTGATCTCTACCAACGCCCTATCGGCTTCAACGTCCTTCCCTATGCCGGGACCGAGACCGAGCAGGGCTACACCGACGAGGAGTGGAAGCTGGTCAACGAGACCAGGAAGATCCTCGACGCACCTGCGGTGAAGGTCGAGCCGACCTGTGTGCGGGTGCCGGTGATGGTCGGCCACGGCATCGCTGCCACCGCCCGCTTCTCCCGCCCGCTCGACCGGCGCGAGGCGCTCGAACTCCTGGCGGCTGCTCCCGGGGTGCAGGTGTGGACCGA
>CAZCRP010000413.1:0-1857 GCA_964501055.1 uncultured Acidimicrobiaceae bacterium | reverse complement strand
TCAAGTGGCGTGCCACCAACGAATGGCAGCGGGGCACCCACAGCCGCTCGACCGTGGAGAGCTTCTTCGGTCTGGGGGATGAGCAGTCCCACGTCACCACGTTCAGCTTCGACTCCGACCACCCGCAGGTGTTCGCGTCGGAGGACCACGGCGCCACCCCGGCCGAGCACCTGCTGGTGGCCTTGGCCGGCTGCCTGACCGCCGGCGTGGCGGCTGTGGCCCAGAACCGCGAGATCCAGCTCCGTTCGGTGAAGGCAACGGTCGAAGGCGACATGGACGTCCTGGGAATCCTCGGCGGGGACCCCGAAGTCCGCAACGGCTTCGAAGGCATTCGGGTTCACTACGAGATCGACGCCGACGCCACCCCCGCAGAGATCGAAGCGGTGGTGGCCCAGTCCCAGAAGCGCTCGGCCGTCTTCGACGCCGTGGCCAACCCCACCAACATCACGGTCGAGGTGAACTGAGCCTCCGCTCAATGCGCACGACGGCCGTCGTGATCGGGGCCGGTCACGCCGGTCTGGCTGTGAGCCACTTCCTCACCGAACGTTCGATCGACCATGTGGTGATCGAGCGGGGGGAAGTGGCTCATAGCTGGCGGACCGAGCGGTGGGACTCGCTGCGGCTGCTCACCCCGAATTGGCAGAGCCGGCTGCCCGGGATGGCGTATGCCGGAGACGACCCGGACGGATTCATGACCATGCCCGAGGTGATCGGGTTCATCGACCGGTACGCCGGCCAGGTCGGGCCGCCGCTCCACACGCACACCACCGTCACGTCCGTGCGACGGAGCGACGGCGGCTACCAGGTGGTCACCGACAACGGGACATGGGAGAGCCCGACCGTGGTCCTCGCCACGGGCGGTTTCAACGTGCCCAGGGTGCCGGAGCTGGCCGCGGCGGTGCCCCGCGCGGTCGACATGGTCACACCGCTGGAATATCGCCGCCCCGACCGGCTGGCAGAGGGCGGGGTGCTCGTAGTGGGGGCCTCCGCCACGGGGATCCAGATCGCCGACGAGATCCACCGCTCCGGTCGCCCCGTCACGTTGGCAGTGGGAGAGCATGTACGAATGCCTCGGGTGTACCGGGGCAAAGACGTCATGTGGTGGATGGAACGCTCTGGAGTGCTCGATGAGCGATTCGACGAGGTCGACGACATCGTCCGGGCCCGCCACGTCTCCGCGCCACAACTGATCGGGTCACCGGAACGCACCACGCTCGACCTCAACGCCCTCGCCGATCAGGGTGTGAAGTTGGTGGGCCGCATCGCCGGTATGGCCGACGGGAAGGCCCAGCTGTCTGGGTCCCTGCGCAACATGTGCACGCTGGCCGACCAAAAGCTCGACCGCCTGCTGAACACGTTCGACGAATGGGCGGCCACCCAGGGAGTCGACGGGGAGGTCGCGCCGCCGCACCGCTTCGAGCCGACCAGGGTGGAGGCGTCGCCGCCGCTCTCCCTCGACCTCACCTCGGGGGCGATCTCCACCATCGTGTGGGCCACCGGTTTCCGGCCGGACTACTCGTGGCTGCACATTCCGCTGCTGGACCGCCGCGGCCGGCTCCGGCACGACGGCGGGGTGGTGGTCGAGTCGCCTGGCCTCTACCGGATCGGGTTGAACCTGCTCCGGCGCCGCAAGTCGACCTTCATCCACGGCGCCGAGGACGACGCCCGTGACATCACCGACCACCTCGCCGCCCATCTCGGCGCGGGTGTCAGAGTGTGACGATCGCGTCCTGACGCGACTTCCGACGTCGGCGTCAGTGTCGAGAGCCTTCCAGGACGAATCGCCAGCGACCTCGTCGGTGCACGGTGGGAGAATTCCCCCCTCCCCGGCCTGCGGCCGGTACTCCCTCCGGCGGG
>CAZCRP010000412.1:0-1871 GCA_964501055.1 uncultured Acidimicrobiaceae bacterium | reverse complement strand
CCTGTGGTGACGGCGAACCGTCCGCCTCCGGTCGTGCACTCCGCGCCTCCGCGGGCACCGGAGGCGCCTCCGGCTGCGGCGCCTGCGCGTGTCGCGCCGGACCAACAGCCCCGCGGTCTGCTTCCGGTTCGCCGCCCGGGGAGCTCGTACACCGATGATCCTCCTTCGGAGCGACCGGTCGCCCACTCGTCCCGACCCGCCGACTCGGTGCGCTCGAGACTCGGCGCCTTCCAGACGGGCCTCGAGGCGGGGCGGCGAGAGGCGGCGGAGGGCGACGAGCAATGAGCGGAGCAGCAGACAGCCTCAACTGGCTCATCGTCCGGTTCGTCGAACACGTGCCGAGCGTCCGCCAGGCCGTCGTCGTGTCGAGTGACGGGCTGGCGCTGGCGGTGTCCGACGACGTCGACCGGGAGTCCGCCGAGAGACTGGCTGCGGTTGCCTCCGGACTGATCGGCCTTGCATACGGGTCCGCTGGTCGTTTCGGCGCCGGTGCGGTCAACAATGTCATCATCGAGATGGAGCGGGGCTGGCTCTTTGTCACCGGCATCAAGGACGGCTCGCTGCTGTGCGCCATGACCACTCGCGATGCGGACATCGGGATGATCGGGTACGAGATGGCCTTGTTCGCCGAGCGCGCTGGTGACGTCCTCACCCCCGAGGTCAGGGACGAGTTGAAAGCCGACCTCCTTGGCGGCGCCTGACGCCATGACCGACCGTTCCGAAGGCCGCTTCGTCCGCCCGTACGCCATCACCGGTGGCAGAACCGACGTCGAGGTGGCGATCGACCTGGAGACCCAGATCGAGGCGACGCCCCGCGGCCTCGCCGCCCAGACCCGCTACCGGTGGGAGGCGGCACAGGTGCTCGACGTGTGCCGGGGACCGGTGGCACTCGTCGAGATCGCCGCCAAGCTGGCACTCCCCATCGGGGTGGTCAGGGTGGTCGTGGCCGATCTCGAGAAGGACGGGGCGGTGGCGGTGCACCGGGTGGTCGAGGCAGACGTGGATTCCGCGTCGTACACCGAGTTGCTCGAGCGCGTGCTCGCCGGGATCAGGGCGTTGTGATGCGGCGCACACCGGTCAAGATCGTGGTGGCGGGCGGATTCGGCGTCGGCAAGACCACATTTGTCGGTGCCATCTCCGAGATCGAGCCGCTGCGATCCGAGGCGGTCATGACCGAGGCCAGCGCCGGCGTCGACGATCTCTCCGAGGTGTCGCGCAAGACGACTACCACCGTGGCGATGGATTTCGGGCGCGTGGGACTGGGGGACGACCTCATCCTCTACCTGTTCGGAACCCCCGGGCAGGGCCGCTTCCATTTCATGTGGCACGAACTGTCGCGGGGTGCCATCGGCGCGGTGGTGCTCGCAGACACCCGGCGACTCGACGACTGCTTTGCCGCCATCGACTTCTTCGAGAGTCGCCGCATCCCCTTCGCCGTCGCTGTCAACACGTTCCACGGCGCCCGCTTCCATCAGCTCGACGACGTGCGGGCGGCCCTCCAGATCTCGGGCGCCATCCCGCTCGGATACTGCGACGCCCGGGAGCGCTACGAGGTGCAACGGACGCTGATCGGCCTGGTGACGCACGCCCTCCACGCTGCCCGCAGCGGCGCCACCGCCTGACGCGACCCCCCCGGCCGGCTTTTTAGCGGGGCAGCGCGTCAAGAACGACGCGCGACGCAGACCAAAACGGGTTTCCGGCCGGGTCGGCGGCGCCCGCCACAGACTCAGAGCGTGGGGAGGAGGGCGTCGAACAGGGAGCGCAGGCGGGAGGCGGCGCCGGAGGCGACCGAGAGCACCTCATCGGCCGACAGCCGGCTTCCCGACATTCCCGCCGCCCGATTGGTGCACAGCGAGAGTCCGAGCACGTCG
>CAZCRP010000411.1:0-1905 GCA_964501055.1 uncultured Acidimicrobiaceae bacterium | reverse complement strand
GACCTCGATCTGCTTGATCGTGACCGGGTCGTCGTTGATGCCCAGCACGCACGCCGCCTCACACGGCGCAGGGCACAGGCGTCCCGTGAACTCCGGAAAGTTGTTGGTGGCGTGGAGCCGGTCGATCGCCTCCCGCCAGTGGCCCCGGTAGACCAGGTCGTTCCAGTCCGGAATGAGATTGCCGAGAGGGCAGCCGCTGTTGCAGAACGGGATGCCGCAGTCCATGCAGCGCGACGCCTGGGTGACGAGTGCCTCGGGTGGGAAGTCGACGTAGACCTCCCGCCAGTCGCCGAGTCGGATGTCGACCGGCCGGCGAGCCGGCAGCTCGCGGCCGTGCTTGAGGAATCCGCGGGGGTCAGCCATGGGCCGCCGCCATGATCGCGTCGAGCACCGGCTCGCCCCGCTCCTCCGCTCGGCGGGCTGCCTCCAGTACCCGCTTGTAGTCCTTGGGCATGACTTTGACGAAGCGGTCGAGGGCTTCGTCCCAGTCGGCCAGGAGGCGCTCGGCCACGGTGGAGCCGGTTTCCTTGAAGTGTGCGCCCACCTGCTGGTGGAGGAACGATCTGTCGTCGTCGTCCAGCGGGTCGAGGTCCACCATTTCGTGGTTGACCTTCGTGTGGAAGTCCCGGCCTTCGTCCAGCACGTAGGCGATGCCTCCCGACATCCCGGCCGCGAAGTTGCGTCCGGTCGGCCCGAGGACGACGGCGCGGCCACCGGTCATGTATTCGCAGCCGTGGTCGCCCACTCCCTCGACGACGGCCAGCGCGCCGGAGTTGCGGACACAGAAGCGCTCCCCCACCAGCCCGCGCAGGAACACCTCCCCGCTGGTTGCGCCGTAGAGGATGACATTGCCGGCGATGACGTTCTGTTCCGCCACCAGCGGCGACTCGGTGGGTGGCCGCAGGATGAGGCGGCCGCCCGACAGCCCCTTGCCGACGTAGTCGTTGGCGTCGCCCGTCAGACGGAGCGTGATGCCGCGGGGGAGGAAAGCGCCGAAGCTCATCCCGGCGGAACCGGTGAACTCGACGGTGATCGTGTCGTCGGGGAGGCCGTCGGCCCCGCGGCGCTTCGTGACGTGATGGCCGAGGAGCGTGCCGGTGGTCAGGTTCACGTTGCGGATCGGCAGGTCGAGGGTGACACGCTCACCGGTCTCGATGGACGCCCCGGCGAGCTGTATCAGGGTTTGATCGAGGGCGGCGTCGAGACCGTGATCCTGAGTCGTCTTCACCGAGCGGGCCGCTCCGGGAGGGAGCTCGGGGACATGGAGGATCGACCCCAGATCGAGACCCGAGGCCTTCCAGTGGTCCGCCGCCTGCTCGACGTCCAGCAGCTCCGCGTGTCCGATGGCCTCTTCCAGCGTGTGGAACCCGAGCGCGGCGAGCAGCTCGCGCACCTCCTCGGCGACGAACTCCATGAAGTTCACGACGAATTCGGCCTTGCCGGCGAACTTCTTGCGGAGATCGGGATTCTGGGTGGCGATGCCCACCGGGCAGGTGTCGAGATGACAGACCCGCATCATGATGCAGCCCGACACCACCAGGGGGGCGGTGGCGAACCCGAACTCGTCGGCTCCCAACAGGGCGGCGATCATCACGTCGCGGCCGGTCTTCAACTGGCCGTCGGCCTGGACGACGATGCGGTCCCGGAGTTCGTTGAGCAGCAGCGTCTGCTGGGTCTCCGCCAGGCCGAGTTCCCACGGCACGCCGGCGTGCTTGACCGAGGTGAGAGGCGACGCCCCGGTCCCGCCGTCGTGGCCCGAGATCAGCACGACATCCGCCTTGGCCTTGGCGACCCCGGCCGCCACGGTTCCCACCCCCATCTCGGCGACGAGCTTGACGTGGATGCGCGCTTCGGGATTGGCGTTCTTCAGGTCATGGATCAGCTGCTTCAGATCCTCGATCGAGT
>CAZCRP010000410.1:0-1924 GCA_964501055.1 uncultured Acidimicrobiaceae bacterium | reverse complement strand
CGCGAACACGACCTCTCCCCCGAAGGTGCTGGCTGCCTCGGCGATGGCGCGGGCCCGGTTCTCATCGTGGTTGAGGTTGGGGCCGTGGTGGACCAGAACGAGCGTCTTCACGCCCGCCGCCTCCGCCATCTCCCCGGCGGTCAGCGGCCCGGTCTGGCCGTTGTCCTCCCGGTTGACCCTCATCTCATCCTGCAGGTCCCAACACATCGAGTAGAGGACGTCGGCGCCCTTGGCGAGCGCGACGACCTCGTCGCAGGGACCGGTATCGCCCGTGAACACCACCGACCCGGCGTCCGTTTCCAGCCGGTAGGCGAGCGAGTCGAGGTAGGGCTGCACGTGGCGGGCGTGGCCCGACGTGACCCGCCATCCGTCCCGTTCGATCCGGTCCCCCGCCGAGATGACAATGCTCGTCGTCTCCGGCCAGGGGCGGGGAAGCACCCCGCCCCGGTTCATGAAGACCTGCTGGCTGCCCGGAAAGCCGATTCGGGCGGCGATGTCGTGGCGGAATGCCCCGTCGGGGCCGATCAGATCCTCCACGAAGCCATCCGTGGGCGTGGGGCCGACGATCTCGATCGGAGGGAGGTAGTGACCGCCCTGGTCCCACCTGCTGAGAAGGAGCGCCGGCAGGTCGACGACGTGATCGAAGTGCAGGTGCGTCAGAAAGAGGTGATCGACGTCGGTGGGCATGTGTCCGGCCTGCACCAGCTTGTGGGTGGCAGCCGGACCGCAATCGAACATCAACGTGGCTCCGCCGAGTTCGACGGCGAACGCCGAACCCCAACTCGGAATCGTCGGCGTCGGTGTTCCGGTTCCCAGGGACAGGACTCTCATGCGTTCTCCGGTGCTCGCGGGCTGATCACCCTGGATACCGTGGAGGGCGACACCGTGTCAATGTCGAAGGCAACTCGATGCCGCACTCTCCCGAACTCGCCACGTACCTCGCCCAGCATCGCTGGTTGTTCGACCAGTTCCTCACCGAACTCGGGCACCTCGGCGACGACGACGCCACCCGGCGAGTCGAGAGCCTCACTGAGGCCAACACCGCACTTGGGATCGTGAACCATGTCGCAGGCGTGACCCGTGCCTATGTCCTCGGGATCGCCTGCGGCCTCGATGTCGAGCGCGATCGTGGCGGTGAATTCGCGGCGGCCAACGTCACGCCGCAGTCGATCGGCGCCGATCTCAGCCAGCTCGACGAGGACATGACCGAGGCGCTGTCGTCGCTCGACCGGGAACGGTTGGAGACGCCCCTCACCCCGCCGCCCGCCCTGTACGGCGTCGGCGAACCACGCCAGATGACAGCTCGGGAGGCGATCGTCGAAAACATCCGCCATCTCGGCATCCACCTCGGCGAGCTTCGGATGGTCCGCGGTCTGCTTTCCGAGCCTCGCCGGGCAGACGGATAGGCTCCCGGGTCGACCCCGACCCTGCGAGCGTGACCTCATGCCCTCGAATACCCGCCCCCTCCGCGTGCTCGTCGGCGGCATCCGCCACGAGGTGAACAGCTTCGCCCCCGGCACCGTCGGGATGGACACCTATCGCCGTGTCATGCTGAAGGAGGGGCCACCCGTCATCGAGCAGCCGTCGAGTTCGATGATCGGCGCAGCCAGGGTGGCCCGGCGTCGGGGCATCGACCTGGTGCCGACGCTGACAGCGCACGCCGGCGCCGGCGGGCCGGTCGAGGACGAGGTGTACACCGAACTCGCCGAACGCCTCTTGGAACTCGCCGCGGCCGAAGTCACGGCCCAGCCGGTCGACGGTGTCTACCTGCATCTGCACGGCGCCATGGCAACCACCCGCCGTGACGACCCAGAGGGCGAGCTCATCGAGCAGGTCCGCGCCATCGTCGGACCTGACATCCCCATCGCCATCAGCCTCGATCTGCACGCCCACTTCACCGACCGTATGGCACGGGCGACCGACC
>CAZCRP010000409.1:0-1925 GCA_964501055.1 uncultured Acidimicrobiaceae bacterium | reverse complement strand
GCCGGCGAGGGAGGCGATCACCTCGTTGGCGTTGGGGTTGGTGGACGTGCCGGAGCCCGTCTGGAAGACGTCCACCGGGAACTGGTCGTCGTGGGTGCCCTCCATCACCGCGTCGGCGGCTTGGCGGATGGCCTCGGCAATGTCGGCCGGAAGGTCCCCCCTCCGGCCGGACACGGTGGCCGCCGAGCCCTTGAGCAGACCGAACGCCCAGATGATCCTGCGGTCCATCACCAGGCCCGAGATGGGGAAGTTGTCGACGGCCCGCTGCGTCGACGCCCCGTAATAGGCGTCGGCCGGAACCCGCACCTCGCCCATCGAGTCCTGCTCGATCCTGTATTCCACGTCTTCTCCCACGCGCTCACACTCTCACGACCCACCCCACGCTACCGCCCCGGGGGTGTCCCGAACCCAGGGTTCAGGAGTACCGTCGCGGTAGCTGGGAGCCCACGGTTCGGCCGCCCGCGTTCAATCCAACAGGTGCCGTCGCGATTCGAAGGTGGCATCGAGCCTGGCCCGGAGGTCGAGCGGCACCGTGTCCAGGTCCCGGACCACCGCCAGCATCAGGTTGACCAGCCCGTCGAAGTCGTCGAGGGAGATCACCTCGGGCGCCAGCACCGCCTTCGCCGTTCCTGCCTTCACCCCGTCGATGTCGGCCATGTTGTGATAGTTCCCCAGCGCGAGACACAGGCCCGTGGCCGCCACCCCGTAGGCACCGAACGCGGTCGCCTCGCACGAGCCCCCCGCCATCAGCTTGCGCTGATGAGGCAGTTTGGCGGCCCTCGCCACCTCCGAGACCCGATTGGTGAGCGCCGAGTCGAACACCGTCGAACGGTCACCCACCCGTACGATCGGCCCCGCCCCGACAGGGGAGTCGGGAAAACTGCGGGAGCACTCGACGGAGAGGACCCTCGAGCCATCCGGGCACGTGCCCTCGCGGGCCGCGGCGATCGCACCGACCAGGCCCTCTTCCTCGGCCCGGGTCAGCAGCACGCCGAAGTGGCGGAGCTCGGGCCGCTTGCGGGCGTGGTCGAGCGCGGTGAGCGCCGCCGCCACACCCGCCAGATCGTCGCAGGCGGGGGCGTGGAGCAGGTCCCGCTTGATGCCCAGCTTGGGGGGAGCGAAGCGCCAGCGACCCACACTGGCCAGGCCCAGCGACGACGTCGGGACGTTCAGCTGCACCACCGCTTTGGCCGCCGTCGGGTCGTAGGAGACGATCTTGCCTGGGTGGCGGCCGTCGCGGCCGTCGAAGAACTCGACCGCCGCCCCGTCGAAGTACTCCGCCATGACACCGCCCCGGAAGCCGGCGGTCACGTCGCGGCCGTGCACCGACTCCACCACGAACCCGGGATGATCCATGTGGGCGACGGCGATCACCGGGTCGGTCCGCGACCGGCGTCCCTTCACCGTGATGAGGAGATTGCCGGCGGAGTCGGCGGCGAGCTTCAGGTCGTCGCGCCGCTCCACCCACGCCGTCACCCACTCCACCACTCTGCGCTCCCGGCCGGAGGTAGTGGGAATATGGGTGAGATCGAGCAGCCAGCGGTGTCGGGCAGTTGCCATCGGCAGAAATCTAGATGGTGGGAGCCGAACCTCTCTCATCCTCGGCGCCGGCGCGGCGGACCGAGCGGCCGGATCAGTCGAAGGGGGTATCGGTGAAGAAGTCAGCCGGACGCTTCTCGGGAGTCTTCGCCTCGACCTCGATCCCCAAGCGGGCACGAATGGCGTCGTACCCACCTATCTCCAACTCGTCCGCCAGCTCCGGGCCGCCAGACTCGACGATCCGCCCCTTGAGCATCACGTGCACGTGGTCGGGAGTCACGTACTGGAGGATGCGGGAATAGTGGGTGATCATCAGCACCCCCACTTCGGTGCTGCGCATCACCTCCACCGCCTCTGCCACCTGCCGGACGGCATCGATGTCGAGA
>CAZCRP010000408.1:0-1973 GCA_964501055.1 uncultured Acidimicrobiaceae bacterium | reverse complement strand
TTCCTCGACGACACCGCCTGCAACCTGGCGTCGCTCAACCTCGTCAAGTTCGAGACCTCCGACGGCGGGTTCGACCTCGAGGCCTATCAGCACGCCATCCGGCTGTGGACGATCGTCCTGGAGATCTCGGTGACGATGGCGCACTTCCCCAGCCGTGAGATCGCCCAAGGCAGCTACGACTACCGCACCCTCGGCCTCGGCTACGCCAATCTCGGCTCCCTGCTCATGCGCTCCGGGATCGCCTACGACTCGGATCAGGGACGGGCGATCGCCGGTGCCCTGACCGCCATCCTCACCGGCTACTCCTATGCCACCAGCGCCGAGATGGCGTCGGTGGTGGGGACGTTCCCCCGCTATGCCGAGAACGCGGATCACATGCTGCGGGTCATCCGCAACCATCGCCGGGCCGCCTACGACACGCCGGCCGAGGACTACGAGGGCATCTCGACGAAGGTCATGGGGATCGACCCGGACCACACGCCGGCCGCCATGCTGGCCGCCGCCCGCCAGTCGTGGGATCTCGCCCTGTCGCTCGGGGAGAAGCACGGGTATCGCAACGCCCAGGCGACGGTGCTGGCGCCGACCGGCACCATCGGCCTGCTGATGGACTGTGACACCACCGGGGTGGAGCCGGACTTCGCGCTCGTGAAGTTCAAGAAGCTCGCCGGGGGCGGCTACTTCAAGATCGTCAACCAGTCGGTCGCTCCCGCGCTGCGGACGCTCGGATACTCCGAGATCGAGATCGGTGACATCGTGACCTCCATCGTCGGGACGTCGAGCTTCGAGAACGCCCCGCACGTGAACCGGGTGTCCCTGGCGGAGAAGGGCTTCACCGACTCCGAGATCGCCCAACTCGAAAAGCAGCTGCCCTCGGTGTTCGAACTGAAGCACGCCTTCAACGTGTTCGTGGTGGGTGAGGCGGCGCTGCAACGGCTCGGATTCGGAGTGGACGAGTACACGTCATGGGACTTCGACCTGCTGTCTGCACTGGGCTACACCCGGGCGCAGATCCGTGAGGCCAACGACCACATCTGCGGTCGCCAGACGATCGAAGGCGCCCCCCACGTCCGGGCCGAGCACCTGTCGGTATTCGACACCGCCAACCGCAACGGCCACTACGGCGAGCGCTTCATCCACCACACCGGTCACATCCGGATGATGGCGGCGGCTCAGCCGTTCATCTCCGGGGCGATCTCGAAGACGATCAACATGCCCACCGAAGTGACGCCGGCCGACATCGAGACGGCCTACAAGATGTCCAACGACCTGGGGCTGAAGGCGATGGCGCTCTACCGGGACGGTTCGAAGGCCAGCCAACCGCTGTCGAGCATGTCAGACGAAGGCGGAGACAAGGAGGAAGAGAGCGCCGAGCTCACCTCCGCCCTGGAGGCGGAGAAGAAGCTGGCGTGGGGCGCCATCCCCGCCGGGATGAGCCCGACCCAGGCCTACGCCGCCGGCATGCGGCCGCCGCGCTTCCTGCTCCCCGCCCGGCGGCACGGGTTCAACCAGGAGGCGAGGATCGGGGGCCACAAGGTCTTCCTCCGCACCGGTGAGTACGACGACGGGACGCTGGGCGAGATCTTCATCGACCTGGCGAAGGAGGGGGCGACCCTCAAGGGGATCCTGTCCTGCTTCGCCATCGCCGTGAGCAAGGGCCTGCAGTACGGCGTGCCGCTGGAGGAGTTCGTCAACACGTTCACGTTCCAGACCTTCGAGCCGCGGGGCATGGTGGAGGGCCATCCCAACATCAAGATGGCCAACTCGATCGTCGACTACGTGTTCCGGGCGCTGGGAGTCGAGTACCTGCACCGTGACGAGTTGGCGCAGGTGCCGCCCAACCGGGAAGGCGACCTGCCGGAGCCGCCGATGGGTCTGGCGGTCGAAGCGGGAGTCCAGTTGGACCTGTCGGACGCCGCCGCCGAGGTGGACGTCGACACGGTGCAGCGGGCGGCGGCCCTGGCCGACGGCCCACT
>CAZCRP010000407.1:0-1981 GCA_964501055.1 uncultured Acidimicrobiaceae bacterium | reverse complement strand
CGCTGACGCCGCGGGCGATCGGGGCCGCGTCGTCGTGAGGCTCGTCGTCGGCGGGCGCCGCGCTGGCGGGTTCCATGGCCTCGTCATCCGGCGGGGGGGATGGGATGGGCTCTTGGAAGTGCAGTGTCGACAGGAGACGGCTCACCGCCGGGGTCGGCTGGGTGCTGGGCGCTTCGGCTTCCCTGGTGGAGGCCCGTGCCGCCCCTTGCTCCCGCGCCCCCCGTATCACGACGCGGGCGACGAGGACGGATGACAACGCCAGCAGGGCGATCAGCGTCCAGGTCCAGAGGTTGCCACCATCGACCCGATAGCGCCCGACGATCGCTCCGAGCCCGAACGAGCCGATCGAAACGGCCGCCACCATCGCGTACCAGGCGACCCTGCGCCTGCCGCTGGGGTGAAGGAGATCGAGGACGAACTTCGTCGTACGTGGATAGCGGTTGACGAGCCTCGCCCGCGACCAGTAGCGGGTGCGAGGGAGAGCGTCGGCGATGAACAACGGTTCATCACGCGGCTTCACCGACCACAGTTCGCCATCGACATCGAGGTGAAACCCGCCGACTTCATCGGGAGCGGCGATGAACGTCTCCAGCGGCCAGCGGCCGACAGAGGAGCCTTCCACCAGGATCTCGACCTGCTCGGCGACGAGGTCGAGCAGGACATCGACCTCCTCGTTGGTGTCGAATGACACCAACGACGCGCGGTGCTGCATCGTTGGGCGTGCCTCCCCAGGAATGTCCCTGCCGTGGATGCTAGCGCTGAGCGTCCACTCGGCACTCGGCCACCGACGCAGGAATCGGTAGGCGGAGACGGCGTTACGCTCCCGGCGTGATCGATACCGCCGGTGTCCCGCCGCTCGCCTATGTGATCGGGACCTACCCCCTCCTCACGACCACCTTTGTCGATCGCGAGATCGAGCAGGTACGGCGACAGGGCGTGGAAGTCACCCTGATCTCGTTGCGCCGTCCGCACCGGATGCTGTCTCCCGGTCAACGAGCGGCCATGGGCGAAGTCACATACGTGCTCCCGGTGTCCCCCTTCCGCGTGCTGCTTTCCCATCTGCGATTCCTCGTCACCCGTCCGCTCCGGTTGGTCGGGGCTTTCGTCCATCTCGGGACCCGCAGGCACACGTCAGTCCGCTCCCGGATCAGGACCATCCTCCACACCGGCCTCGGAGTGGTCGTCGCCGATCTCCTGCGCCGCGATCGCATCGGGCACATCCACGCTCACTTCGTCGACAGGGCGACGGTCGTAGCCTGGGTTTGCTCGCGGTTGCTGGGGGTGCCGTTCAGCGCCACTGCGCACGCCAACGACATCTACGTCGATCCGGTGTTGCTGGCCGACAAGATGGGCGCGGCGAAGTTCATCGTGACCTGCACCGAGTACAACCTCGCACATCTGCGCCAGGAGCTGGGCGGCCGCCCCGCCAACGTGGTCGCGATCCACCATGGAATCGACCTCGGCGGCTTCCCGGAGAGCCTGCGCGATCGCGACGGCGCGACGATTCTCGCCGTGGGCCAGCTCAAGGAGAAGAAGGGTTTTCGCTTCCTGTTGGAGGCAGTGACACTGCTCGCCCGACCCGACGTCTCGGTCGTGATCGCCGGCGAGGGCCCGTTGCGCCCGCAGTTGGAGGCCGACATCGTCGCATTGGGCCTCCAGGACCAGGTTTCCCTCCTGGGGGCAGTGCCTCACGATGAGGTGCTCGCGCTGATGCAAACCGCGGGGATGTTCGTGCTCCCGGCGGTGGTGGCCGCCGACGGCGACCGTGACGGAATCCCCAACGTCATTCTCGAGGCGATGGCCATGGCGCTGCCGGTGGTCTCCACCCGGCATTCGGGCATCCCCGAGGCCGTGATCGACGGCTCCACCGGCTTCCTCGTCGAGCCGGGGGATGCCGCCGCCCTCGCCGGGGCCATCGGGCGGCTGCTGGACAATCCGGAGACCGCTGCCCGCATGGGCCAGGAAGGTCGGACCCTCGTCG
>CAZCRP010000406.1:0-1988 GCA_964501055.1 uncultured Acidimicrobiaceae bacterium | reverse complement strand
TCCCGCATGGGGGCGGTGATCGGGGCGTTGAACGTCGAGACGACCAGGCCGACGCGGGGTGGCGCCGGCTCTGCGGCAGCCGTCACGCCCCTTCCCCGAAGATGTGGCCCATCTTCTCGGCCTTGATGCGCAAGTATTCCCGGTTGTGATCGGTCACATCGGTCAACAACGGCACCCGCTCGGCGATCGACAAGCCGTAGCCTTCGATCCCCGCCCGTTTGGTGGGATTGTTGGTCAGCAGGCGCATCGAACGCACCCCGATGTCATAGAGGATCTGGGCTCCGATGCCGTAATCGCGGGAATCGATGGGTAGCCCGAGCTCCTGGTTGGCCTCCACCGTGTCCATGCCGTCGTCCTGCAGGTTGTACGCCTCCAGCTTGGCGAACAGCCCGATGCCGCGTCCCTCGTGGCCGCGTATGTACAGCACCACCCCCCGGCCCTCGGCGGCCACCAGTTCCAGGGCGCGGTCGAGCTGGTTGCCGCAGTCACAACGGAGGCTGCCGAACACGTCGCCGGTGAGACACTCCGAATGGACACGGGTGAGCACCTCCTCGCCATCGCCGATGTCGCCCATCACGAAGGCGACGTGCTCCCGACTGTCCACCTGCGAGCGATATCCGATCGCCCTGAAAAGCCCGTACTTGGTCGGAACCGCCGCCTCGATCATCTTGCGGAAGGGCCGTTCCTCCCGGGCGCGGCGATAGGCGATGAGGCCGGCGATCGTCCCCAGCAGGAGATCGTGCTCCTTGGCGAACCGCTCCAACTCGGGCAGGCGAGCCACGGTCCCGTCGTCGTTCATCACCTCAGACAGCACCGCCGCCGGATAGCGCCCGGCAAGCCGCGCCAGGTCGACACTCGCCTCGGTGTGACCCGCCCGCTTGAGCACGCCACCCTCGGCATAGCGGAGCGGGTACATGTGGCCCGGCCGGGCGAGATCGCCGGGCCGGGTGGAGGGATCCAGCATCACCTGGACCGTCCTGGTGCGGTCGTAGGCGGAGATCCCGGTGGTCGTGACGCCACGGGCGTCGACGGAGTCTGTGAAGGCCGTTCGGTGCGACTCGGTGTTGTGGTGCACCATCAGGGGCAGCTCCAGCTCGTCGAGCCGGGAGCCCTCCATCGGGATGCAGATGATCCCGCTGGTGTGTCTGATCATGAACGCCATCTGGGCCTCGGTGATGGCGTCGGCGGCAACGATCAGATCACCCTCGTTCTCCCGATCGGCATCGTCGACGACGATCACCATGTCGCCGCGGGCGATGGCTGCGATGAGTGCTTCGGGATCGGCGAACATCAGCTTTTCGACTCCATCAACCGCTCGACGTACTTCGCGAGGATATCGGCTTCCAGATTGACCCTGTCGGCCGGGCGGAGGGCGCCGAGCGTGGTCGCCGCCGCCGTGTGGGGGATCAACGCCACCTCGAATCCCTCCGCGTCGACGGCGGCCACCGTCAACGAGACGCCGTCCACGGTCACCGAGCCCTTGTCGACCAGGTAGCGGAGGACCTCCGGCGGGCACTGTACCGAGAGCCACTTGCCCCGGCCGTCGGCAGACAGGCGGCGCACGGTGCCCACGCCGTCGACGTGCCCCTGCACCACGTGACCATCGAAGCGGCCGGCGGCCGGCATCGCCCGCTCCAGGTTGACCGCATCGCCCGGCCGGAGACCACCGAGCGAGGTCCGTCCCATGGTCTCGCGGACCAACTCCACCGAGAAGTCGTCGGTGGTGCGGCCGGTGACCGTCAGGCACGCCCCCTGAACGGCCACCGAGTCGCCGATGTCGAGCTCCTCTGCCACCCCCGGCCAGCGGACGACGAGCGTTCTGCCGCCCTCGGCGTCTTCGGCCGATACGACCTGACCCATTCCCTCGACGATCCCGGTGAACATCACGCCTTCCTCACCGGGCGATTCTACGGGCGGGGGCCGGGACCGTCCGCCGGCCGGCGCCAGTCGATCCGGACATCGCCGCCGAGCCGCCTCACGGCAGTGAT
>CAZCRP010000405.1:0-1993 GCA_964501055.1 uncultured Acidimicrobiaceae bacterium | reverse complement strand
GCCGAGGCGAGACGTCGAATCGAGAACCTCGAACCGGGGGAGGTGGGCGTCGAGCTCGCCGAAGGAGCGGTGCTGGTCGACGTGCGCGAGGAGGACGAACTCCGCGCGCAGGGATGGATTCCCGATTCGGTGTGGGCCCCCCGCGGCATGTTGGAGTTCTGGGCAGACACTCGCAGTTCCCAGCACCGGGCGGAGTTCGATCCCGAACGACGCCTCATCCTCTACTGCGCCTCGGGTGGCCGTTCCGCCCTGGCCGCCGACACGCTGCGTCGGATGGGCTACCGAGAGGTGGCTCACCTGGAGGGGGGTCTGAGAGCTTGGAAGGAAGCCGGAAGACCGGTGGAGCATCTGTGACGTGGCGCTCCGCCACAGAAAGGAAGATCATGAAACGTTCGTTCATCACCATCCTGTTGGTTGCGGGGATGGTCACGACGGGTGCGGTGGCCGGACTCGCGTTCGGTCAGTTCGGCGAATGGTCGCCGGCCGTGCCCATCGAGGAGTTCGGGGCGGGTGCCCACTCCGACTTCAACACCGACGCCCTGGAAGGATGCCCGTTCATCTCGCCCGATGGGAAGGTCTTCTTCATGGCCTCGAACCGCGCCGGCGGCGAGGGGGGATTGGACATCTGGGTGTCCACCCGCGACAGCATCGACGACCCGTGGGGTGCTCCGACGAACCTCGGTCCGCCGATCAACTCCGAGCACAACGACTTCTGTCCGACCATCGGCCGGGACGGCAAGACGTTCTTCTTCGTGAGCAACCGTCCCGGCCACTGTGGTGAGACACCGAACGCCGACATCTACACAGCCCGCTTCGGCGCGGGTCTGTCGGTCGGGGAGGTGACGAATCTGGGGTGCGGGGTGAACAGCGCCTGGGATGAGCACAGCCCGTTCCCGACCAACCTTCCCGGGGTCGGTCCTGCGCTGTTCTACTCCAGCGCACGCCCGTCGGACGCTGCCGACGCTCCTGGCGATCACGACATCTATATGAGCGTGTTCCGAGGCGGATCGTACGGATCCGGCAACTTGGTGGCGGGCGTCAACACCGCATTCCAAGACGGGCAGCCCAATGTCCGGCGGGACGGGCTGGAGCTGTTCTTCTTCAGCGATCGCCCGGGATCGGCCGGCAACGACATCTACTCGGCGTCGCGGGCTTCGGTCTTCGACGAGTGGTCGGAACCCGTCAACTTGGGACCGAACGTGAACAGCGCCGGAGCGGAGTCTCGGCCCTCCCTGTCCTGGGACGGCCGGACCCTGTACTTCGGCTCGACCCGAGCCGGGTCGTCCGACATCTACGTGACGAATCGCTGAGACGACGAGGGAGCACTGCGGGCCCGCCATCGAAACGATGCGCGGGTCCGCAGCGCGCGACAGTGCGTGTGTGCCACGCCAGGCCCCGCGGGTGACCGCTCAGCCGCGAAAGTCGCCGGTGACCCGCAGGGTCAGATAGGTGTCGGTCCCCGCGATGGGAACATGCACGTCGAAGTCGTGGGGACCGTCCATGCCCGCATGCATCTGGAGCGGGAACGCCAATCGGGTCGACTCACCGGCCGCCAGCACCGTGTCTCCCAGTACCAGCGGACCAGGGCAGCATCCCTCGATGACGCTGGCATGAGGGTCGCCGAACGCTATCGAGTCGGTGGTCGTGTTCGTGAGCGTCCACGTGGGTACCACCGTCACGTCCAACGGCACCACTCCCATGTCGACATGCGCCCCGTCGACGACGACACCACCTACGTCGGTCGTGCCCCACGCGGGGAAGGCGGTCGATGATGAAGGCGAGTCTGCAGTGCGCTCAGTCGCGAGACCACCGGTCAGCAGTCCGACTACCGCGACGCCGGCAATGGCCATCGCCATCGCGGCGGTGCGGACCTGGCCGGTTCGGGTCTTCTGCGTTGCGGGGTGCTGGCCTGTGCTGGAGCGGTGCGTGCGTGACATGGTGGAACTCGTTCCTCTTGGTTGGTATCTCACCGGGCGAGATATGGGTCGCCCCA
>CAZCRP010000404.1:0-1998 GCA_964501055.1 uncultured Acidimicrobiaceae bacterium | reverse complement strand
GGCCCTGCGGCGAGTGCCGCCCCCACCCAGGCGACGATCTCCTCGGCGGTGACCGAACCGACGTCCAGTACGAATTCGCCCCGCCCCAGCACCTCGGCGGCATCCGCCACCTTGGGGTCGTAGGCGAGGGCCACGAACGGGGTGGCGGTGCGGGCGGCGAAGATCACCGAGTGCATCCGCATCGCCAGCGCGACGTCTCCCGCTCCCAGGATCGCCATGCGCTCGGCGGGGGAGTAGCCGCCGCGGATGATGGCGGTCCGGTCCCGGTGCTCCATCGCGGTGACGATCCCGAGGGAGGCGATGGCGTCGTCTTCGTTGCGGTGCGGCGATGCCTGGAACGGAACGAAGATCACACGGGCATCGTGGGTCTCGACCAGCCGGTCGAGGGCGGTGGCCAGCGCCGCCACATGGCGGTTGTCCTTCCAGGGGCGGATGGAGACGGTGATGGTGAACGGCGCCTCCGGGACTTCCTCGAGGGCGAAGACGCCGGGGACGATGTCTGGCGAGGCGGGGTCCATCCGCCACACCGGATCGACTGTCCGCACGATGTCGTCGGTGGGCACGCCGATCCGCTCCAGCACCTCCAGCGAGCGTTCGTCACGGATGGCGGCCTTCGACGCCCTGCCGAGGGCGATGCGGGTGTAGCGGGCCCCGTGGTCGGTGAGGATCGGCCCCACCCCCAACCCGTAGACGACGAGCGGGGTGTGGGTCATCGCCGCCAGCAGGGCGAAGCCGCCGTAGAAGCCGATGCTGCCGTGGCGGGGAGTGAGGATCTTGTCGGGTTCGACGCCGTCGTAGTCCTGGAACAGCCCGCCGCCGCCCAGCACCATCAGGTCGGCGTGACGGGCGGCCTCGACGATGTCGGCCACCTGCCGCCAGTGGACGCCTTCCACCCCGTGGTCGCCTCGGATGTCATCGGGAGATCCGGCGATGACGGTGATGGCGGCGCCGGGATGGACCGCCCGGAGGTCGTCGAGGAGGACCGACAAGATCGCCTCGTCACCGGTGTTGGCGAAGCCGTAGTAGCCGCAGACGAGGATGTTGGCAGCCGAAGTCATCGAGGCGGCGAGTGTACCGGCGGGTACCCTCCCGCCGACCATGGCGGGCTTTGTCTGCATCTACTACGGGAACACGGGCAGTTCCTGGCTGCTGGATGCGCTGGGCGACTCGCCGCTGGTGTGCGTGCCGGGCTTCGAGCCCCTCGAGCAGTGGGCGTGGAACGTCCCTGCCGCCGAACGGCTGGCCTGGCTGGAGACGGCGCTCACCCCGCCCGACGACCGCTCGGGCTCCGCCTACGACCAGTGGTTGGCGGCGCTGCGGGCCTCCCCGCAGGTGGAACGAGACCCCGACGACCGCCGGTTCGTCCACACCGGCCTCAAGATGAACGACCTGGCCGTCACCGACACCGAGTCGGTGCTCGACGTCCTCGACCGCTCCGGCGCCAAGGTGATCCACCTGGTCCGGGACAACCGCCTCAAGCACACCCTGTCGATGTACCGCTACCACGACGAGGCAAAGAGCCAGTTCCACGGCCTGGACCGGTACGCGCCGACCACGGTCCACTTCCGGCTGTTCCAGCAGTGGCTGGCCGAGTCCGAACGTCTCCACACCCAGGCGCTCGCCACCCGCCAGCAGTGCCTCGACCGGCTGGGTGAGGAGCGGGTGTTCCTCCTGTCCTACGAGGAGTTCTTCGACGAGGAGGGCAAGCGACGCACCCTCGACCGTCTCGCCGGCTTCCTCGCCATCCCCTCCGACTTCGGCGACGGCCGCTTCACCAAGGCGACCCCCGACTCGCTGCGCGACGCCATCGCCAACTACCGAATCTTCTGGCTCCGCTACCGCTTCACCAAGTACGGCGAGTTCCTGGACTGAGCGATCGGCACATCGTTGGCGTCGGGGCAGGGGGCTTGTCACATACGCCAGGATATGACACCATGTCGGAAGTGTCCCACTCAACCATCATTGTGACAGTCGGTAAGAAGGGTCGAATCGTCATTC
>CAZCRP010000403.1:0-2027 GCA_964501055.1 uncultured Acidimicrobiaceae bacterium | reverse complement strand
CGGGCGACGAGGGGTTCCGTCGGGTCCGCCAGCACCGTCGCGACCACCGGGGCGATGCCTCGTCGGTACGCCCAGTCGGCGAATGCCCGCACCTGCCCTTCGTTGGCGGCGAGGCCGTAGATCGAGATGTCGTGTGCGAGTCGGTCGAGTTCCTGCATGTCGTAGCTCCCTTCTGGGTCCAAGCTACGGGTCGTAGTTGATCTCGTCCAACGATGAAATCGGATGGGTATGATTGGTTCTGCTTATGAATCTGCACGACGTCGAACTTCGCCATCTCGTGACCTTCAGGGAGGTCGCCTCGCACCGGTCGTTCGGGAAGGCAGCCGCCGCCCTGGGCTTCACCCAGTCGGCGGTCAGCCAGCAGATCGCCCGGCTCGAAGCCGTGTTGGGCCACTCGCTGTTCCACCGGCCGGGAGGACCGAAACCGGTCGAACTGACGGACGCCGCCGACCTGCTACTGCCCCATGTCGAGAGGCTCATCGCCGGGGTGCGGGGGATCGAGGACGATTTCGTCCGCCTGTCAGAGGGCACGGTGGGACGCGTCGCGGTCGGGACGTTCCAGAGCGTGTCGGTCCGGCTGCTGCCGGCGGTGATCACGGCTCTCGCCGCCGAACGACCCGACGTCGAGGTCGACCTGATCGAGTCCACTTCATCGCAGGTGCTGCGGCAGGCGCTGGAAGACCGTGAGCTCGATCTCACCTTCTGGGTGGAGGACGACTCCGACTGGTCGGGATTCGAGACGATCCGCCTGTTCGAGGACCGGTTCGTGGTGATCGCCTCGGCCGATCATGCTGTCGACGTGTACGACCTCAGCCGGCTCGCCGGCCTCCCCCTGATCGGCCAGCACGCCTCCGATCAGTGCCAGGGCAGGATCGATGCCGGGCTCCGCAGCCACGGCATCGAGCCTCGCTACGTCTTCCGCTCCGGTGACAACGCAGCCGTGCAGGCGATGGTCCGTGCCGGGCAGGGAGTGGCCGTGATGCCCATGCTCGCGATCGACACGTCCGACCCGCACATCGTGATGCGACCGATCGAGCCCGAGTTGCCGCCGCGAGTGATCGTCTTGGTAACCCGTCCCGGCGAGCGCCGCTCGCCGGTGGTGCAACGCTTCATCGAATTGGCGATCGAGGAGTCCGCCCGGCTGCTGACCTCCGTGTGAGGCCGGTCCTCAGTGTCGCAGCGATCCGTCCGCCAGGTCCGCGAGCAGTGGTCGGGCACCGCTGGTCAGTTCGATGGTCGAGGCTCCCGCCCGTTCGCCGGGAACACCAGGCAGCACCTCGTTGCCGATCTCGAGCACCGACGCGATCCGCGCCGTCATCGCCAGCCGCAGGATCATCACCGGATCGAGATCCGTCCATCCCCACTCGGTCGCCGCCGCCAGCAGCTGCGGGGTGACGGCGATGTCCCGATGCTGGGCGGTGGCGACGGCTGCGATCACCACGAGGCCGCCGTTGCGCTGACGGTCGAGGTCCCCGAGCCGCAACGTCTTTCGCGCCCGGGCGAACGCGAGCGCCTGCGGGCCATTCATGTACTGCTCTCCGGGGGAGAAGTCTGCCCCTGACGCCGAGTCGACCATCCGCTGCGGAACATCGATCTGGATGCCGCCCAACACGCTGCCCACCGCCTCCATGAAACCCTCGAAGCCGGTGAGCACCATCCCGTCGAACGCGTATCCGGCGAGGTGCTCGAGCGTGGCGCGCAGCCGATCCGGTCCGCCCGAGGCGAGCGTGTTGGTGAGCTTGGTCGAACCGGCGCCCGGCACTTGCACCCACGAGTCACGGGGGATGCCGACGATGTCCAGGGTCGCCATCGCGCCATCGAACCCGACGAGATGGAGCGAGTCTGCCCTCGCCGTGAGCGGATCCTCGCCCGGCCGGGCGTCGGAGCCGACAACCGCGACCACGGCCGACTCGTAGCCCAGGTTGCGGTGACCGAGCGACGGGAGTTCCACCGCCACGATCTCCCATCCCTCGCCGCGGTCGACCGCCGCGATCAGGTCGCTGCCGGCCGCGACGAGCGCCACCTCG
>CAZCRP010000402.1:0-2203 GCA_964501055.1 uncultured Acidimicrobiaceae bacterium | reverse complement strand
CCTACGCCCACCTGATGCCCGAGTCGGAGGATCGGGCGCGGGCCGCGATCGACGCCACGCTCGGTGCTCCAGCGGAATCCTCGCGGAACGCAGAGCGGGGCTGAACGCAAACTGCCTGGTCAGAGGATTGCAGGGGGCGCTACCCCCCGATGTAGGACATCTCGATCCTGGTGCGGGAGCGCGTCGCCCGCGATCGGATCTCCGAGTACCGGTCGGTGCGCGCCGACCAGACGGAGCGGACGAGGGCGTCGAGTTCCTCATCACCGCAGCCGTCACGCAGAAGTGAACGGAAGTCGGTGCCGGCCGAGGCGAACAAGCAGGTGTAGATCGAGCCCTCGGCACTGAGGCGGACGCGGGTGCAATCCCCACAGAACGGCTGGGTGACCGAAGCGATCACTCCGATCTCACCCCGGCCGTCCGCGTACCGCCATCGATTGGCGACCTCCCCGACATAGTTGGGATCGGCCGGTTCGAGCGGGAACCGCTCGCCGACGCGGCGAATGATCTCTTCGGCCGCGACGACGTCGTCGAGCACCCACCCGTTCGTGGTCCCGACGTCCATGTACTCGATGAAGCGGACGATGACGCCGGTGCCGCGGAAGTGCTCGGCCACGTCGACGATCGACCCGTCGTTGACTCCACGTTTGACGACCATGTTGACCTTGATCGGGGTCAACCCCGCGTCGGCCGCCGCCTCGATGCCCTCCAGCACCGCCGCCACGGGGAATCCGACGTCGTTCATCGCCATGAACACCGCGTCGTCCATCGAGTCGAGCGACACCGTGACCCGATCGAGCCCGGCTTCGGACAGCTTGATCGCCTTGCGTGCCAGCAACGATCCGTTGGTGGTGAGGGTGAGATCGTCGATCTCCTCGATCGTCGCCAGCCGCCCGACCAGCTCCTCGATCCCCTTGCGCAGCAGCGGCTCGCCACCCGTGAGGCGGATCTTGGTCACGCCGTGACGTGCGAAGGAACGCGCCACCCGCTCGATCTCCTCAAAGCTGAGGAGGCTGTGCCGATCGAGGAACTCGTAGTCGCGGGAGAAGATCTCCTTCGGCATGCAATAGGTGCAGCGGAAGTTGCAGCGATCGGTGACCGAGATGCGAAGATCCCGCACCGGGCGTTGTCTGGTGTCGACGAGAGGCGTCATGCACTCGTGAGGGTACCGCCACTCCCGGGAGAGCCGGCTGGCGGAATGCGCCGGGACCGACCATCGTTGCAGCTACCGATGCCACTCTTCAAGAAGCGCCCGAAACCGATCGATCTCGAGTCGATGGCCCAACTCGATGAACTGGTGAACTCGGGGCTGCCGGTGTTCGTCGACTTCATGCAGCAGAACTGCCAGCCCTGCCGGACGATGGACGGCATCGTGAACGAGCTGGCGGAAGAGTTCGTCGGCACCGCCCATGTCGTCAAAGCCAACGCCGCCCGCGTGCCGGATGCAGTCCTCAAGTTCAAGATCAGGTCCACCCCGACGTTCATCATCCTCACGACCCGGCCGGGAGCCAACTCCTTCACGCAGCGTTGGAGAGCATCCGGCCTGGTCAAGAAGGACATCCTCGTCCGCAGTCTCGAGTCCGCAGGCGCCTCCGTCACCACCAGCTGACTGGGTACCGTCGCCGCCCATGCAGGTGACCATCTCCCGTCGGTTCCAGGGAATCGAGGGCATGGCGCAGGGCGGCCACGCCGCCGGACTCGTGGCGTCGCTGCTCGACCACGAGGTGGCGGTGTCGTTCCGGTCTCCTTGTCCGCTCGAAGTGCCGCTCGTGCTCGAGAACGCCGGTGGCCATCACCGGCTCGTGCACGACGGCCGGGTAGTGCTCGAGGCAGTCCCGGACGACTCCCATCCGGCTCCGCCCCCGATGGTGCCCTGGGATGACGCCATCGCCGCACGACGATGGGCGGAGACCCAACCATGGTCGTTGAACGTGTCGACGTGCTTCTCGTGCGGCTCGGGCCCAGACTCGCTGAGAGTGCATGCCGGTCGGGTCGGCGACTCGGACGTCTACGCCAGCCCCCTGATCCTCCCGCCATGGGCGGCCCCTGTGCGACAGGTCGAGCACCGGTTCCTGTGGGGGCCGATCGACTGCGCGGCCGGATGGAGGGTCGCGGTCGGCGCGGGCTCCCGGCCCGCGGTGACCGGTCGCCTGCGGGTGGAGGTGCACCGCGAGGTGACGCCCGGCATCCCGTTGGTGGTGGTGGC
>CAZCRP010000401.1:0-2268 GCA_964501055.1 uncultured Acidimicrobiaceae bacterium | reverse complement strand
GGTGAGCGTCATCCCCGGTCCGAGCGCCGTGACGGCGGCGCTGGCAGTGTCCGGCTTCGGCGGTGATCGCTTCGTCTTCGAGGGTTTCCTGCCCCGCAAGGGAGGAGAGCGATCCGAGCGGCTGCGCGCCATCGCCTCGGACGATCGGCCGGTGGTGTGGTTCAGCTCGCCGCGGCGGGTGGTGGCAGACCTCGAGGACCTCGCCCGCCACACCGGCGACCAACGCCCGTTGTGTGTCGCCCGCGAGCTGACCAAGCAGTTCGAAGAGGTGTGGTGGGGCACCATCCGCGACGCGGTCGTGAAGTGGACGCAGACCGAACCACGGGGGGAGTTCACCCTGGTCTTGGCGCCCAGTCCCGCCGATACCGTCAGCCTGGAAGAGGCCGTGGCGAGGGCCAAGGCGTTGGCGGACGAAGGGGAGACGCGCTCAAGCGCGGCGCGGATCGTGGCGCGGGAGACGGGACTGGCGCGCAGGTCGATCTACGACGGCATGTGACGATCTCAGGCGAGTTGGCTGCGACAGGAGCCGCAGATGCCTTTGCCCTTGAACACCCCGACCTGTTCGGTGGAGCCGCAGAAGGTGCAGGTGGCGTCGAGCTTGCGCAGCACGATGTTCGCCCCTTCGATCGAGATGGCGAGCTGGTCTCCCTCCCGGATGTTGAACAGGCGCCTCGTCTCGGCGGGGATGACGATCCTTCCGAGGTCGTCGATCTTCCGGGCGATGCCTGAATCCACGTCACCTCCAACGACCCTCCGACACTACCGACAGCGCCCCGGAGCGGTCGCCGCGGATGGGAAGTTTCACCAGGCGTGCTTGCATGACGGCCCGAATGGCCTGGGTGGACACGCACTGTCACTTGCAGCTCGACGACCGCCCGGCGGACGAGCTGCTGGCGCGGGCGACCGACGTCGACTGGCTGGTGGTGCCAGGTGTCGATGTGGAGTCGTCTCTCGCCGCGCGGGCGCTGTCGGCCGAGCACGGTGGTCGATTGCGCTGGAGTGCCGGGGTCCATCCCCACGACGCCTCCCGATGGGAACAACAGCGGGATGCGATCGAGTCGCTGGCGATCGCGGCCGATGCAGTCGGAGAGACCGGGCTCGACTACTACCGCAATCTGTCGACGCCGGAAGCACAGAAAGCGGCGTTCGGCGACCACATCCGGCTGGCGGTCGAACACCACAAGCCACTGATCATCCACTGCCGTGACGCCTTCGCCGACGTGTACGAGCTGCTGGCGGCGGCGGACCTCGCCGAACGGGCGGTGCTGCACTGCTGGACGGGGGGCCCGCGATGGACCCGCCGATTCCGGGAGTTGGGTGTGACCTTCTCCTTCGCAGGCCCGGTGGCCTTCACGACGGGAGAGACGGTCCGGCTCGGGGCGGCGGAGGTGGATCCGGCGACTGCCCTCGTCGAGACAGACACCCCGTATCTGGCGCCTCCTCCGCACCGCAGCCAGCCGAACGAGCCGCAGTGGGTGGAACTCGTTGGTGCCGCGCTGGCGCACGTGTGGGGTCTGGCGTCTGACGAGGTGGCGCGGCTGACCGCGCGCCGGGCGGTGGCTGTGTTCGGTGACCCCCGGTGACCGCCCAGGCGAGATCGCAGGTGAGAGCCTTGTTGGCGCGGCACGGGATTCGCCCGGTGAAGTCGCTCGGTCAGCACTTCCTGGTGGATCCGAACATCACCCGCAAGATCGTGGCAGGTGCCGGGGTGGGCCCCGAATCGGCCGTCGTCGAGATCGGCGCCGGCACGGGCTCGCTCACCGTGGCGCTGGCAGCCACCGGCGCCACGGTGGTGTCCTACGAAGTGGACCCGGTTCTCGAGCCCCTGCTGCGCGAAGTGCTCGCAGACACCGCCGTGGACCTCCGGATCGAAGACGCCGCCGACGTGGACTTGGCCGTCGCCCTCGATCCCTCCGTCCCGTGGACGATGGTGGCCAACCTGCCATACAACGTCGGGACGTCCATCGTGCTCGACGCCCTCCGCCACGTCCCGCAGATCGAGCGGTTCGTCGTCATGTTGCAGACCGAGGTGGCAGAGCGGCTCGTGGCGCGGCCAGGTTCGAGGTCCTACGGACTGCCGAGTGTCGTCGTCGGGCTGCACGGGTCGGCGCGACTCGAGTTCAAGGTTCCCCCCCAGGTCTTCCTCCCACCCCCCAACGTCGGGTCGGCCGTGGTCTCGATCGTCAGGCACGGTGCCCCCGAGGCCGCCGAGAGCGTCGTCAGGCTCGCCGCGGCAGGGTTCGGGCAGCGCCGCAAGATGCTGCGGGG
>CAZCRP010000400.1:0-2272 GCA_964501055.1 uncultured Acidimicrobiaceae bacterium | reverse complement strand
AGCACCCTGGCCGCCTCGATGCGGGTGATCTCGGACTCCCCCAGATTGCGGACGTACCGAAGTCCCATGCGCACCGCCACCGCCGGTCTGACCGGATCGTCCGCCGCCCCTCTCCCCCGTCGCCATGTCCCCCCCAGATACTCGACGACCTCGTCGGGATCGGCGTCGACCGGTTCGATGGTGCAGTCGTGCCAGGAGGCGTTGATGTCCGGCTCGAGGACGATCGCCCCGTGACGCTGGGCGTCCTGGACGAGGGTGTTGGGGTTGTAGAACCCCATCGGCTGGGCATTGAGCAATCCGGCCAGGAACTCGGCCGGATAGTGGTACCGCAACCAAGCGGACATGTAGACGATGTAGGCGAAGCTGACGGAGTGGGATTCGGGGAAGCCGAAACTGGAGAATCCCTGCAGCTTCTCCCAGATCTCGTCCCCGGCAGCCCCTGTGATCCCCTGAGCCGCCATCCCGACGTACACCTCCTCCCGCAGCGCCGCCATCGCCTCCTCTGAACGCTTGGAGCTCATGGCCTGGCGGAGCCGGTCGGACTGACCGCCGTCGAATCCGGCGCAGATCCTGGCGAGTTCCATCAACTGCTCCTGGAACACGGGGACACCGAGGGTCTTCTCCAGGATGGGGATGGTGGAAGGATGCGGATAGCTGACCGGCTCCTCCCCGTTGCGCCGGCGGAGATAGGGATGAACCGAAGCACCCTGGATCGGACCGGGACGGATCAGCGCCACCTCGACCGCCAGGTCGTAGAACGTCTTGGGCTTCATCCGCGGCAGCGTGGCCATCTGGGCCCGTGACTCGACCTGGAACAACCCCACGGTGTCGGCGGCGGTGAGCTGGCGGTAGATGGAGGGCTCCTGGGGGATGGTGGCCAGGTCGACCTCCACGCCATGCGTCTCGGCGATCAGGTCTACTGCCAGATGGAGGGCGTTGAGCATCCCCAGGCCCAGCAGGTCGAACTTGACGATGCCGATCGCGGAGCAGTCGTCCTTGTCCCACTGCAACACCGTCCGTCCCTCCATCCGACCCCACTCGAGGGGGACGACCTGATGCAGCGGGCGGTCGGCGATGACCATGCCCCCGGAGTGGATGCCGAGATGGCGGGGAAACCCGTCGAGGCGGCGGCACACCTCATAGATGAGGTCGGCGGTGAGTCCGTGCGGAAGGGGCGCCTCCAGCCGCAGCTGGGCAGGGTTGCGGCTGTCGACGTACTTCGAGAGACCGTCGACCTGCGCCTGAGTCATCCCGAACACCTTGCCGACGTCGCGCAGCACCGACCGCGCCCGGTAGGTGACGACGTTGGCGACCATCGCCGCCCGTTCCCGCCCGTAGCGGCGATAGCAGTACTGGATGACCTCCTCCCTCCGGTCGGCCTCCAGGTCGAGATCGATGTCCGGCGGCCGTCCCCGCTCCTCGGACAGGAACCGCTCGAAAGGCAAGCGCAGACGGATCGGGTCCACCCTGGTGAGCTCCAGACAGCGGCACACCGCCGAATCCGCCCCCGACCCGCGGATCTGGCAGTAGATGTCCTGCGCGCGGGCGAAATCGACCAGATCCTTGACGACCAGGAAGTACCCGGCGAACCCGAGGCGTCCGATGATCCCGAGTTCGTGCTCGAGCCGGGTGCGGGCGGCGGGATCGATCCCTCCCTCCCCATTGCCCGGATAGACGCGGCGGGCGCCCTCCCAAGTGAGGTGCCGGAGGTACTCCATCTCGTCGCGGAAGTGACCAGGCATGGGGAACGGCGGCAGTTGCGGGCCCACCAGCCGTAGGTCGAAGGCGAGGGCGCCACCCAGTTCGGCTGCTCGGTCCACCACTCCCGGGTAGCGGGCGAAGCGGGCCGCCATCTCGTCAGGCGACTTGAGGAAGCGCTCATCGGTGCCCGCGCGGAACCCGTCGCCGGCGATCAGGTCACGACGACCGGAGATGGCGGCGAGGACGTCGGCGAGATGCGAGTCGGAGCGCACGGCGTGATGGACCTGGTTGGTTGCCACGGTCGGGACGGTGAGCCGTTGCGACACCTCCCACAGCAGATCGTTGCGCTCGTCGTCACCGGGCAGGGCGTGGTGCCACAGCTCGATATGCAGCCGGTCGCCGAAGAGATCGAGGAGGCGGCTGGTCTCCCGCAAGGCCTTGGGGAGATCACCGGCCCCCGCCGCCCGGGGCACCGCCCCCTGCCAGCATCCGGTGAGAGCGTGGACGGCAGGGTGGGCGGCGGCCGCCGCGAGGTCCTCCCAGGTGTGGACGGCTCTGTCCTTCTCCCCCC
>CAZCRP010000399.1:0-2284 GCA_964501055.1 uncultured Acidimicrobiaceae bacterium | reverse complement strand
TTCGTCCAGTACAAGCGTGACGCCTACGAGCGGCCCGAGGAGACACCCGTGGCGTTCAGTCTCGACCTGGTCGCGAAGGATCTCGAGCTCATCACCGGATTGGCCCACCGGGTCGGCGCTCCGATGCGGCAGGCCGAGACCGGACTCGAGATCGTGCGGGACGCCATCGCCGCCGGACACGGAGCACACGACCTCAGTGCCGTGGCCGTTCATCTGCGGGCCGGAGGCGACACCTGATGGCGTGCACCCCCCAGCACCATGAGCCGAGCGCGGCGCCGGAGCGCGGCCGCCCGCGCCGAGAAGAATCAGGAGGACAGGATGAGTGAGTTTCCCGTGGCGACCAGTCCTGCACCAGGCGTGATGGGAGTCGACTGGGAGATGCGGGTCGACTTCGAGCGGCTGCGGAACTACCGACTGCAACGGGTGCGCGAGATGCTCGAGCGCTTCGACCTGGGGGCTGTGCTCCTCTTCGAGACCTCCAACATCCGCTATGCCACCGCCACCCAGATCGGATACTGGGCATTCAACAAAGGCGAGCGGTACGCCCTCGTCACCCGCGCCGACCGGCCGCGGATCTGGGACTTCGGCTCGGCCGCCAAAGCGCATCGGCTGCAACTCCCCCACATGTACGACCGGGAGAACTCGGTCGGCGGCAACACCGGCCTGCAGGGAGCGATCGGACCCGAAACCGGCCTGCACCGGCGGGCCGCCGCCGAGATCAAGGCGGTGCTGGCCGAGCAGGGACTGGCGGGGGAACGGCTGGGCGTCGACCTGGCCGAGACCGGGGTGTTCCTCGCCCTCCAGGCCGAAGGCCTCGACGTGGTCGACGGCCAGCAGGCGATGATGCACGCCCGCGAGATCAAGAACCCCGACGAGATCGTGCTCCTCACCCAGGCGTGCGCGATGGTCGACGGGGTCTACCAGGACATCTTCGAGATGCTCAAGCCGGGGATCCGCGAGTCTGACGTGGTGGGAGTGGCGCACAAGCGCCTCTTCGAGATGGGCTCGGAGTTCGTGGAGGCGATCAACTCGATCGCCGGCGAGCGCTGCAGTCCCCACCCGCACGTGTTCTCCGACCGCCTGATCCGGCCCGGGGACCAGGCGTACTTCGACATCATCCACGTCTTCAACGGATACCGCACCTGCTACTACCGGACCTTCGTGGTGGGACGGGCGACGCAGGCCCAGCGCGACGCGTTCGCCCGCTCCCGGGAGTGGATGGATGCGGCCATCGACCTCGTCAAGCCGGGCGCCACCACCGATCAGATCGCCAAGGTGTGGCCCCGGGCCGAGGAGTTCGGGTTCGAGGACGAGATGGACGCCTTCGGGCTCCAATTCGGACACGGCGTCGGCGTCGGCCTCCACGAGCGGCCGATCATCAGCCGCCTCAACTCCCTCGACGACCCGGTCGAGATCGAGGCAGGGATGGTGTTCGCCCTCGAGACCTACGCCCCGGCGGCGGACGGCCGCTCCGCTGCCCGCATCGAAGAGGAGGTGGTGGTCACAGAGGATGGATGCAAAGTCATCACCCTCTTCCCGTGCGAAGAGCTCATGGTGGCGAATGCCTACTGATTCCCTCTACGACTACTCCCGGCGCCCGCCGCGTCTGCCGTCCCCGGTGGACGAGGCGGCCGCCACCGCCGACATCGCCGCCGACGTCAGGCTCGGCATGTACCGCAAGCTGCACGAGCTGCGCCAGTTCGGCAAGCGGGCACACGATCTGTTCCTGCAGAACCTCGTCAAGGGCACCACCCACCTGTCGCTGGGGATGGAGGCGATCGCCACCGGCTTCGGGGCGGCGATGCGACCTGACGACTTCACCTTCGCCACCTATCGCGGGCATGCCCACGCCCTCGCCCGGGGGATGGACCCCGGAGGGGCGCTGGCCGAGCTGCTGGGCCGGGCCAACGGGGTGCTGGGCGGGAAGGGCGGCTCGATGCACCTGACCGACGTATCGAAGGGGATGATGGGCTCCTACGCCATCATCGGGGCCCACCTGTGCATCGCCAACGGAGCGGCGTGGTCGGCCCGGCTGCGGGGCACCGACCAGGTGGCGGTGTGCTTCTTCGGCGACGGCACCACCAACATCGGGGCGTTCCATGAGGCGCTCAACCTGGCGGCGGTGTGGGCGCTGCCCGTCGTGTTCGTGTGCGAGAACAACCTCTACATGGAATACACGCCCATCGACGTGATCACGGCCGTCCCCCGCCCCGCCGCCGACCGGGCCGCCGCCTACGGACTCGAGCCGATCGTCGTCGACGGCAACGACCCGGACGCCGTCTAC
>CAZCRP010000398.1:0-2332 GCA_964501055.1 uncultured Acidimicrobiaceae bacterium | reverse complement strand
CCTCGCCGATACCCCGGGCCACATCCAGTACACCCGCAACATGGTCACCGGCGCCTCCACCGCCGACGTCGTCGTGCTGCTGGTCGACGCCCGCAACGGCATCCTCGAACAGACCCGCCGGCACGCGTTCCTCGCCTCGCTGCTCGGCGTGCCCCACCTGGTGCTGTGCGTCAACAAGATGGACCTGGTCGGCTTCGACGAGGCCGTCTACGACGCGATCACCGACGAGTTCCGGGAGTTCGCCACCAAGCTGCAGGTGACCGACCTCCGCTTCGTCCCGATCTCCGCCCTCGAAGGCGACAACGTCGTCGAGCCTTCCGACCGGATGCCCTGGTACCGGGGCCCGTCGGTGCTCGGTCTGCTGGAGGAGATCCATGTCGCCTCCGACCGCAACCTGGTGGACTGCCGCTTCCCTGTGCAGTACGTGATCCGTCCCCACCGGATGGGGCATCAGGACTACCGGGGCTTCGCCGGTCAGATCGCCGGCGGCACCTGGCGGGTCGGCGACGAGGTGGTGGCGCTGCCGAGCGGCTTCACCAGCCGCATCGCCTCGATCGACACGCCGGACGGCCCCGTCGAGGAGGCGGTCCCTCCCCAGTCGGTCACCCTCCGCCTCGAAGACGAGATCGACATCAGCCGCGGGGACATGATCAGCCGGGTGCACAACCGCCCCCACATGGGACAGGACATCGAGGCGATGGTGTGCTGGATGACCTCGGACTCTTCCCTGGTGGCGGGTCGCAAGCTGGCGATCAAGCACACCACCCGCTGGGGGCGGGCGATGGTCAAGGAGCTGCACTATCGCCTCGACGTGAACACGCTCCATCGCGACGAGACCGCCGAGGATCTGAGCCTGAACGAGATCGGGCGGGTGTCGCTGCGCACCACGGTCCCGCTCTTCTTCGACGAGTACCTCCGCAACCGGACCACCGGCTCGTTCATTCTCGTCGACGAAGACACGAACGCCACGGTGGCGGCCGGGATGATCATCGGTCCCACATGAGCGACGTCGTCTGGCATCCGGGGGCGGTGTCCGCCGGACGGCGGGCCGGCGTCACCGGCGGCCGCGGTGTCACGGTGTGGCTCACCGGACTGTCGGGGAGCGGCAAGTCGACCGTCGCCCATCGGCTGGAGGATCGGCTGGTGTCCTCCGGCCGGGCCGCCTACGTGCTGGACGGCGACAACGTCCGCCACGGGCTCAACGGGGATCTCGGCTTCTCCCCTGACGATCGCACCGAGAACGTGCGGCGCATCGGCGAGGTGGCCAGGCTGATGGCCGACGCCGGACTGGTGGTGGCCGTCCCGGTCATCAGCCCCTACCGGGCCGACCGCCAGAAGGCCCGGCGAGCACACGAGGCAGCCGGCCTCCCCTTCGTCGAGGTGTGGGTGTCGACACCGCTGGAAGTGTGCGAGCAGCGCGACCCCAAGGGCATGTACGCCAGGGCCAGGGCGGGGGAGATCGCCGAGTTCACCGGCATCGACGCCCCCTACGAGCCGCCGGTGGAACCCGATCTGACCCTCGACACCTCCCAGCTCGGCGTCGAGGACTGCGTCGAGCGGATCATCGGCCGCCTTCCCTGAGCCGGCTGGACCTCGCCTCACCCCGGTCCGGTACCCTCGCCGCCATGTCCCCCTCACTCGAACAGCTCGCCGTCAACACCATCAAGGGCCTCGCCATGGACGCCGTCCAGAAGGCCAACTCGGGTCATCCGGGCATGCCGATGGGGATGGCCGACATCGCCGTGGTGCTGTGGGGGCGGTTCCTGGTGGTGGATCCCGACGACCCGCGGTGGGTCGATCGGGACCGGTTCGTGCTCTCCAACGGTCACGGTTCGATGCTGCTCTACTCGCTGCTCCATCTGGCCGGCTTCCCGCTGGGGATGGACGAGCTGCACAGCTTCCGCCAGTGGGGGAGCCACACGGCGGGCCACCCCGAGATCGACCAGGCCCTCGGGATCGAGACGACGACCGGCCCCCTCGGGCAGGGCTTCGGGACGGGCGTGGGCATGGCCATCGCCGAAGAGCACCTGCGGGCCCGCCTCGGCGCCGGGCTGATCGACCACCGCACCTACGGCTTCGTCTCCGACGGCGACCTGCAGGAGGGGATCAGCGCCGAGACGGCCTCGCTCGCCGGGCACCTGGGCCTCGGACGGCTCATCTACTACTACGACGACAACGGCATCTCGATCGACGGCTCCACCGACAAGACGTTCACCGAGGACGTCCCCGCCCGCTTCCGGGCGGTCGGCTGGCACGTCGCCGAGGTGGACGGCCACGACCGGGAGGCGGTCGCCGCCGCCACCGTCGAGGCCCGGGACACCGATGACCGGCC
>CAZCRP010000397.1:0-2337 GCA_964501055.1 uncultured Acidimicrobiaceae bacterium | reverse complement strand
GGCCGCCATCGAGGGTCTCGCCGCGCAGGTGGACGTCGCCCGGGCTAGCGCACCGGAGCGCACCCTGGACTCGCTGCTGGCCCGCCGCGCCGTGGCGCGGTCCGAGCGGGATTTCGCCACCTCCGACGCCATCAGGGACGGGCTGGCGGAGATCGGCATCGTCGTCGAGGACACCGCCGATGGCGCCCGCTGGCATCGGTCGTAACGTCGAAGGAATCCACGCGGTGTGGGCGGCGCTGCGCGTCGGCCGTGTCGAGACGCTGCAGGTGGAGCGGGGGAGAGCGGCGCGGGAAGAGGTGGCCGGGCTAGTGGCCGCCGCCGAAGCGGCCGGTGTGACGGTGCTCGCCGTCGACGATGTGCGATCGGTGGCCGAGACCAGCGCCCCGCAGGGGGTGGTGGCGACATGTCGGCCGCTGCCATCGTTCACCCTCGAAGAGCTGGTTGCCCAGTCCGAGCCTGCGTCGTTGTTGGTGGTGGACCATGTCGAGGATCCGCACAACATCGGCGCCATCGCCCGCTCGGCGGTGGCGGCGGGAGTACCCCGGATGGCGGTGCCCGACCGGCGGACGGCTCGGCTGGGGGCGGCGGCGTTCAAGGCGGCCGCCGGTGCGTTCGAGCATGTGTCGCTGGCGGTGATCAGCTCTGTCCCCGATGCCATCCGCCGCCTGTCGTCATTGGGGGTGTGGACGGTGGGCCTCGCCGCGGGCGGCGACCGGTCGCTGTTCGGACTCGACCTGTTCACCGAGCCGGTGGCCATCGTGGTGGGAGCCGAGACGGGCCTGCATCAGCTGGTGCGGGAGCGGGTCGACGTGGTGGCGTCGATCCCGATGGCGCCGGAGTCCGAGAGCCTCAACGCTTCGGTCGCCGCCGCCCTCGCCTGCTTCGAGCTGATGCGGGTGCGCAGCGGGGCGTTCTGAGGTGGCCGGTATCCTTCCGGCTCACGCTGGCGTAGCTCAGTTGGCCAGAGCAGCTGATTTGTAATCAGCAGGTCGTGGGTTCGAGTCCCACCGCCAGCTCGTTCTTTGGGACGAAAGCCCCTGGGTGTCTTGGAGGTGATCTTGTTTGGTCGTCTCCGAGGATGCGATGGCACCCCGTCATCCCAGTGTCGTTTCGTTGCGATTAGCCCTGTTTCACCAGGTCAGGGCTTGAGACTCCGGCTCGCTGATGCTTGCCGGGTGGAGGGCACTGAAAGGGTTGCTGACACTCGGCGGAGAGGGTCAACCGGTCCTGGTGGTCGTGGAACGAGTTCGCGACCTCGGCTGGACCAACGGGCAGGTTGACCGTGGCGTGGCCGGCGTGCCGACCGCATCGAGCCATGTGCCGTTCGAGGTCGTGACGCTCAAAACCCCCGGTCGCGTGTCCAAGGAGACGCCATGACCTCGATGACAGTCCCCGAACGACTTCCCGATCACACACCGGATGCCAGGACGCCTCTCCCACCCGCTACCCAGCGGACTCGATTCGCCGACCCCGGGACCGATCCTCAGACGATCCGAGTCCAGACGCGCATCGCACACGGCACCCTGTCAATCCCACACGCACGTGCAACAAGTTGCGGGATGTCTATACGTAGACACGAGAGGCGGTGATGGACCTCGACCGTGGCACCCTGCCAAGGATCGAGCGGAAGCTCCTCGCCGGTCTCGGACAGGACAAGACGTATCGAATGGTCCGGGTGCCGGCGACGGCGTCCAAATGGGCGACGTGGAAGCGGTACTGCGACTTGGCCGGGATCTCGATGTGGCCGTGCGATCGTCACGCTGATCGACCGGGAACTGGTGAGTGGGTTGGTTATCCCACCAGCGATGACCCAGCGGTGTTCGCCGAGCGGGCCGAGGAGGAGATGACCAGACACCAGGAGCAGGTTGCTCGCCGTGAGGAGAAGGCGGCGGGAGCCAAGGACCGGCTCTGGGCTTGGAACACCCACCTCCGCAGGTGGGAGAGCGAACTCGAGGCCCGCCAACGGCGTGTCGAGTCCGCAGCGAAGATGTCTGCTCAACCCAGCGAGGCGGTGACGAAGGTCGGTCGCAATGAACGCCGCCCGTGCGGATCAGGCCTCAACAAGTACAAACACTGCCACGGCCTGCCGGGCCGATAGGGAGGCGTCCTGCCAGATAACGGGTGCTAGCGCATAGTGCCGGTTAACGCGTGGGTGTTCGGTCGGTCTTTTGGGCGGGCGGCCGCGCGTTATGCGCTAGCTTCCATTAAGGCATGGTCGTCGCTCGTGTTGAGGCCTGACGACCGGAGGACCGTCTCGCCGGGCTGAGCGATGCCACCTGGATCCCTTCGCTTCGGGGCTCACCTTCTGGCGCAGCGGAGTGAGACACACCGCGGTGA
>CAZCRP010000396.1:0-2343 GCA_964501055.1 uncultured Acidimicrobiaceae bacterium | reverse complement strand
CTCGCTGGGGGTGAAGGCGGCGTGGGCCAGCGCCACCTGATCGGGATGGATGCACAGCTTGCCGGCGTAGCCCATGGCCCGCGCCTCGGCCGCCTCCCGTTCGAAGCGGGAACGGTCCCCGTACTCGACCACCACCTGATCGAGCACCGGGACCTCGGCGAGCCGTCCTGCCAGCGCCAGTTCCGAGCGGGCGAGGAGGACTTCCTGATTCGAGGCCGTTCTCACCCCTCCCATGTCGGCGACGAAGTCCTCGGCTCCGAAGTAGGCCGCGTCCACCACCCGGTGTGCGAGCAGGGTCCGCGCGGCTGCCACTCCCTGCGCGGTCTCGATCCCGGCGATCACCTTGAGCGCCTGTCCCCGGCGCTCGCGGAGACGGGCCGCGACTGTGTCGAGGTGGACGGAGGCGTCGACCATCGGGACGACGATCCCCGCGCCGCCGTCCGGAACCCCGGTCGCGAGGTCGTCGTCGAACCACGCCGAGTCGACGCCGTTCACCCGCACGAAGACGGTGGTCCCGTCCGCCGCCAGCTCCGCGCCGATCGTGCTGGCGTTCTCGCGACCTTCCTGCTTGCGGGCGGGAGGGGTTGCATCCTCGCAGTCGATGACGACTGCATCCGGACCTGAGCGCGGCAGCTTGCGCAAGAGGTCGGGTCGGGTGGCGGGGGCGAACAGGAGGCTGCGGAGGCGGGTCATGGCCTGATCATGTCAGATCGGTAGCCGACGTCTACTCCTGCACCGACCGCTTGGCGATTTCTTCCAGCATGACCTCGGTGGCGCCCCCACCGATCGGAAGGATGCGGGCATCGCGCGACATCCGCTCGATCGCCGACTCGCGCATGTATCCCATGCCGCCGTGGAACTGGACGCAGTCGTACATCACCTGGTTGATCACTTCGGCCCCGAACGCCTTGACCCCCGACATCTCCTTGACGTTGTCCACGCCCTGTTCCCCGAGCCAGGCGGCGTGATAGAGCGAGGCGCGCACGGCATCGAGCTTGGCCTGGCTCATCGCCATCCGTTGGCGGATCGCTCCGAGGTCGAACAGCGTGGCGCCGAACGCCTGCCGCTGCTGGGTATAGGACAGGGTCATGTCGATGGCCACCTGCGCGGCTCCCACCCCCATCCCGACGAGCACCATTCGCTCGTTCTGGAAGTTCCTCATCGTCTCATAGAAGCCGTGATGCGCCGTCCCCAGCAGCTGGTCGTCCGGCACCCACACCCCGTCGAGGACCAGCTCGCCGGTGTCTGAGCACCGCCACCCGTGCTTGTCCAGCTTCTTCGACACACTGAATCCCTCGGTCTCCTTGGGGACCAGGAACATCGAGATCCCGTACTTGGTGTCGCCGTCGGTGCGGGCGGCGATGATGGAGAGATCGCCGTAGACGGAGTTCGTGATGAAGGTCTTGGTTCCGTCGATGCGCCACCCGTCTCCGTCTCGTCGCGCCCGGGTGCGGATCCCTGCCACGTCGGACCCGGCGTCCGGCTCGCTCACTCCGATCGACAGAATGGTGTCGCCCGTCAACACCCCCGGCAACCACCGCTCCAGTTGCTCGTCGGTGCCGGAGTTGATGAGATGCGGGGCAGCCATGTCGGTGTGCACCAGCACCGTGACGTCGAAGCCGCCGAACGTCGACGATCCCAGCGCCTCGGAGAACGCCGCCGACGCCAGCGGTCCCAGACCGAGTCCGCCCCAGCGCTCGGGCACCCGCAGCCCGAGCATCCCCAAGCCGCCCATCTTCGTGAGGACCTCACGGGGAACTCTTCCCTGCTCCTCCCAGGTCTCCCCGTGGGGGGTGACCTCGCGCTGGACGAACATCACTGTCTGGTCGTAGATCGCCTGCAACTCGTCCGTCATGTAGACGTTGCGGTTCATGCGGATGCTCCGTTCTCGTCTGTTGGCTGGAATGTGACGACGACCTCGTTCCCCGCGACCTGGCCGCCCGCAACGACCCTCACCTCGTCGACGACGCCGCGGCCGGGGGCGGTGAGAGGGTGCAGCATCTTCATGGCCTCGATCACCACGAGCACCTGACCCGGTTCGACGCTGTCACCGGTTGCGACCCGCACCTCGGCGACGACTCCCGGGAACGGCGTCACCAGCGACGACGCGCGCCCGTGGGAACCCGCCGCGGCAGGTGCCCACCGCTCGGACCGGGACAGAACTCGGAAGGTGTGGCTGTGACCGTCCATCGCCACGACGATCCGCTGCGAGCTCCGGTCGACGGCCGACAGGACGGCGTCCGCCTCCCCGGAGACCTCGACATCGTGCACGTCGCCCGCTGCCAGGTGCACCGTCCTGGTGCCGGAGTGCGGGGTCAGCCGGAACGGACCGAGGGCGTGCCA
>CAZCRP010000395.1:0-2354 GCA_964501055.1 uncultured Acidimicrobiaceae bacterium | reverse complement strand
GTCGTGAACGGTCCATGCGTGCGGGCGTGGCGGCCGACGACGTCCCCCAACGGATCGGGCACCGGATCGAGGAAGGTCTGGGGGACGCCGGGTGGGGGCTGCACGCCGAGACCGTCCCGCAGCCGGCCCGCGTCCTCGATCGCCGCCCATCGCTCCCGGCCACGCCACGTGACGCGCATCACGCGCCTCGTCGACTCCAACTCGGCCAGCGCGCTCCCCACGTCCACGTCCGAGCGCAGCTGCAGCTGGTCGACGTCGAGTGGGCCGAGGGTGCGGAGGAGGTCGTGAACGCCGTCGGTGTCCCGCGCCTTGCGTCCCTCGGTCAGCGCCTGGAGCTCGAGCTCCAATGCCGTCAACTGGTCCCCATCGAGGAGTTGGCGCAACTCGCCCTCGCCCAGCAACTCGCGCAGCAGGTCACGATCGAGCGTCAATGCCGCGGCGCGTCGCTCCGCCAACGGTGTGTCGCCCTCGTAGAGATACGACGCCACGAAGGCGAATAGCAGCGAAGAGGCGAACGGTGACGGCGTGCGGGACTCGACCTCGACCACCCTGATCGACCGGGCACGGATGGCGGACAGGACCTCGTGGAGCGCAGGCAGGTCGAAGTCGTCCTGCAGGATCTCCCGGTACGTCTCGAGCACGATCGGGAACGAGCCGAACTGTCTCGCCACCGCCAGCAGATCCGCCGCCCGCCGTCGTTGGAGCCACAGCGGGGTGCGCTCCCCCGGCCGGCGGCGGGGGAGAAGGAGCGCGCGTCCGGCGGCCTCCCGAAACCGCGCCCCGAACATGGCGGTGTCGGCCAAGTGGGCGACGACCAGGTCCTCCACCTCGTCTGGATCCGGCACCACGTCTGCCACCGCCGGCGGCTCCTCGGTGTCCAGCACACGGAACGCGATGCCGTCGTCCGACCAGATGACATCGACATCGATCCCGTGGCGCTGTCTCATCTTCTGCGTGACGGCCATCGCCCACGGTGCGTGGACCCTGGCCCCGAGTGGCGACAGCACCACCACCCGCCAGTCGCCGATCTCGTCGCGGAAGCGCTCGACCACCACCGTGGAGTCGGTCGGGATCGTGCCGGTCGCGTCCCGCTGTTCCGCCAGATAGCCGACCAGATTGTCGGCCGCCCACTCGTCGAGACGGTGGTGCTCGATGAGGGTCTCCCTGGCTGCGGACGGCGCCAGCTCGCCGATCGATCGCACGAAGGCTCCCACCGCCCGCCCGGTCTCCAACGGCCGCCCGAGCGTGTCGCCCCGCCAGAACGGCATGCGTGCCCCCGGTTCGCCCGGCGCTGGGATCACCTCCACCCTGTCCGCCCTGATCTCGGTGATGCGCCAGGTCGACGCACCGAGGACGAAGGTGTCGCCGACCCGCGACTCGTAGACCATTTCCTCGTCGAGCTCGCCCACTCTGGCACCGTCCGGGAGGGTGACTCGGAACAGTCCTCGATCCGGGATGGTGCCGCCACTCGCCACGGCGAGCTGACGGGCGCCGGGGCGGGCGGCGACCTGCCCCGTCAGCCGATCCCAGTTGAGGCGGGGGCGCAACTCGGAGAACAGATCCGACGGATACCGGCCTGCCAGCATGTCGAGCGTCGCATCGAACACCGAGCGGCTCAACTCGGCGTACGGTGCGGCGCGGCGGGCCATGGTGTAGAGATCGTCGACCGTGCGGTCCTCGATGACGCAGGCCGCGACGAGCTGCTGGGCGAGCACGTCGAGGGGGTTGCGGGGGATCACGGTCGGTTCCACTTCGCCCGCGATCATCTGACCCACCAGCACAGTCGAGACCAGCAGGTCCCCCCGGTACTTGGGGAACACCCTGGCGATCGAGGTGGCGCCGACCTGGTGGCCCGCCCGCCCCACGCGCTGCAGTCCGGACGTCACCGAGACGGGGGCCTCGATCTGCACGACGAGGTCGACCGCTCCCATGTCGATGCCGAGTTCGAGCGACGAGGTCGCCACCACTGCCTGCAACTCCCCGCGCTTGAGCGCCTCCTCGATCTGCAGTCGCTGTTCCCGGGAGACGGATCCGTGGTGGGCGCGGCTGATCTCCGCCCCGGCGAGGTCGTTGATCTCGGTACAGATGCGCTCGGCCAACCGGCGCGAGTTGGCGAACACGATCGTCGACCGGTTCGCTTCGATGAGCTCCACGAGCCGGGGATAGATGGCCGGCCAGATGGAGCGTGTCCCCGCGGCGGCGGGATCGAGCGGGTCGGGCGGGGCAGGCTCAGCCATGTCCTCCACCGGCACGACGATTCGGATGTCCAGTGGGCGGGCGGCAGGGGCGTCGACGACCTCGACCGGTCGCTCCGTGCGGGCCCCATCCGCGTCGACCGTCGCCCCGCCGAGGAA
>CAZCRP010000394.1:0-2380 GCA_964501055.1 uncultured Acidimicrobiaceae bacterium | reverse complement strand
GCAGCGCTCACACCCCACTGGTCGCGTCGCCGAACTGGCCGGCGAGGCGACCGCCACCGGTGCCCATCTGGGCGAGGCCGCGGCCGGCGGGGACCAGAAGGCGGCCGAGGTGATCGGCGAGGCGGGACGATGGTTGGGCCGGGGTCTCGTCAACCTGGTGCTCACGCTCGACCCGGCCAGGGTCGTCATCGGCGGGGCGGCCGCCGCCGCCGGCGATCCGCTGCTCGCCCCTGCCGCGGCGATGCTCCGTGACACCATGACGGGATCTGCGTTCCGACGCCTGCCGGCGGTGGTCCCGGCCCGTTTCGGGGCGTGGTCGGGAGCGATGGGTGCGGCGTTGGCCGGCCGCGTGGTGCAGAATGAGTGACATGAACGGCGATCCACTCCGACCCGACGAGGTCATCGAACCGGGGGGGCGGGTCGAGTTGCGACGCATCGTCGGCGAGGCCGCCTCCACCATCCCCAACATGGCCAAGCTGCTCATCCGGCTGCTGCGCGACCCGCGCGTGCCGCGCCGGACCAAACTCGTCGTCGGGGCCGCGGTCGCCTACATCGCCTCGCCGATCGATTTGATCCCCGACTTCATCCCGGTGGTGGGGCTGGCCGACGACCTCCTCGTGCTGACCTTCGCCATCAACCACATGGTCGAGGTGGCGGGCGAAGAGGTCGTGCTCGAGCACTGGGACGGTTCCCGCGACCTGTTGGAACTCGTTCGGTCGGTGCTCGATGTCGCATCCGACTTCGTCCCGGCCCGGCTGCGACGGATGATCGCCCGGCTGTCGGGCGCCTGAGCCTGGGCAGCGGCGGGCTCCATTAGCCTTCGCGGCCCATGGAGTTCCGACGGATCGACAACCTTCCGCCCTACGTCTTCGCCGAGGTCAACCAGCGCAAGATGGAGGCGAGGCGATCGGGGGCCGACATCGTCGACCTCGGCTTCGGCAACCCCGACATTCCTTCGGCCCCGTTCGTGGTGGACAAGCTGATCGAAGCCGCCCGCAACGAACGCAACCACCGCTACTCGGTCTCCCGTGGTCTCCCCAACCTCCGGCGGGCGGTCGCCGAGCGCTACCGGCGCCGTTTCGATGTCGACTTGGACCCCGACACCGAGGTCATCTCCACCATCGGCGCCAAGGAGGGTTTGAGCCATCTGCTGTGGACGCTGGTGCAGCCGGGAGATGCGGCCATCGTTCCCGAGCCCTCCTATCCCATCCACATCTACGCGCCGGCGCTGGCAGGCGCCGAGGTGCGGAGAGCGCCGATCACGTCCGAGGACGACTACTTCGAGGTGCTGCAGCGGATGTTCGACAACTCGTGGCCGCGCCCGCGGGTGATCATCGTGTCGTTCCCCCACAATCCCACCACCACCGTCGTCGAGGTCGACTTCTTCGAGAAGCTGGTCGCTTTCGCTCATCAGCATGGCGTGGTGCTGGTGCACGACTTCGCCTACGCCGACATCAGCTTCGACGGCTACACGCCCCCCTCACTGCTGCAGGTCCCGGGCGCCAAGGAGGTGGGGGTCGAGCTGTACACGCTCACCAAGGGCCACTCGATGGCGGGGTGGCGGGTCGGGTTCCTCGTGGGCAATGCCGACATCGTGGCGGCGCTCGCCAAGCTCAAGTCGTACCTCGACTACGGGACCTTCCAGCCCATCCAGATCGCTTCGATCATCGCCCTCAACGAAGGCGACGGCTACGTGGCCGAGGTGAACGACGTCTACCTCCGGCGTCGTGACGTCCTCATCGACGGTCTCGCCCGCGGCGGGTGGAAGGTCGAAAAGCCGCGCGGGACGATGTTCGTGTGGGCGCCCATCCCCGACCCGTACGTGGAGATGGGTTCGCTCGCCTTTGCCTACCACCTGCTCGACGAGGCGAAGGTGGCGGTCAGCCCCGGGATCGGCTTCGGCCCCACCGGCGACGGGTGGGTGCGCTTCGCCCTGGTGGAGAACGACCAACGGATCGCCCAGGCCACGCTGAGCCTTCGGCGAGCCTTGACCCGGCTCTGATCACGCCAGGAAGGCGGCGAGCCTGCCTGCTTCCGCCTCGACGTCACGGCGGGCGCGGCGCGGGAGCGGGGCGAAGGGCTCGGTGACGACCCGGCCGGCCTCGTGACGCCACGACCCTGCCACGGCGCCCTCGACGAGGAACGTGTTCACCGACTGCGGGTTCTTGGTGTGGAAGACGAGCGGCCGGTACTCCTCGGGGAGGACCGCCGCCCGCCGGGCGTGGGCGAGCAGCATCGCCTCCCAGGTTCCGATGAACCGCACCGGTGCCGGGGTGTCGGCGGCGGGGAGGGGCGCCCGGGGGAGGTCGACCAGTTCGGCGCCCGCCGGATCGAGCAGTCTTCGCAGCCGCATCCTGGCGGCCGCCTCCTGCAGGTGCTC
>CAZCRP010000393.1:0-2403 GCA_964501055.1 uncultured Acidimicrobiaceae bacterium | reverse complement strand
GAGCAACGACGCCCATACATCGGTGTGCGACTCCATCACCGATCGCAGGTCGGGGAGGTCCATCTCCTCCTCGACGATCAACGGCCGTTGGCCGCCGGTGATGGCGAACAAGTACCCGGCGTCCGCGCCGACTGTGTGGCGGATCGTGTCGAGAATCGAGCCATAGGTCCCCGGTACGGCGGTCTCCAGCTGCTCGGGCCTGAGCGCCAGGCAGGCGTCGATAACCCGCAATGTCGCCCACACGTGATGTCCGAACGCGTCATCCAGCACTGATCGACTCATGCGCGGACTGTAGACCAGCCCGTCGGGTGCCGCCCGGGAAACATGGGCGTAGGGGAGGTATGAGGGGGAGCAGTCGTGGGTACAAGTACGGATGACCCGAAGGAGGTCCACCAGTATGAGCTATGACCCGACAATCGGTTCGACCACCCACCGTGAGTACGACGATGTCATTCGTGACGATCGTCCGGTGCGCGAGCGGGATCTCATCGTGACACCCCCGCCGGACCGCAATTCCGGCGGAGTGGCCGTGGTGGCGATCCTCGCCATCCTGGCGATCCTGTTCGCGGTGTGGCTGTTCACGAACGACGGCACGACTGGAACCACCGATACGACGGCGCCCACCGAGACGACCGCACCGGTGGAGACGACCATTCCAGACACGATTCCGCCGACGATCGCTCCCTGACGCGCACAACGCAGCCGGAATGATGAGGGGCACCTTTGGGTGCCCCTCATCTCCTGTCTCGGGGGGCGGCGGCTGGCCCGTCAAATCGGAGGTATAGCCGCGCAGCGTGAGGGGTAGCGCGCGCCGAGCCCGGCAAATCGCCGGAGGAGGAAAGGGGGAACCTATGTTCTCGAAACAGTTGCGGGGATCGCGGTTCATCGCCTTGGTGGGTGTGCTCGCTCTCGTCAACCTGCTCCTGCTGCCTGCGATGGCGCAGACAGAAGACGACCCGATCGTCGAAGTAGTAGCGACCGATGCGGTTGCGACCGAGGAGGGTCCGACGACGGGGACGTTCACGTTCACGCGGACCGGTTCGACTGCTGCCACGCTGGACATTGCCTACACGGTGAGTGGTACTGCCACGGCCGGTGTCGACTATGTGGCGTTGTCTGGGGTGGCCACGTTCGCGGTTGGCGAGTCGACGGTGAATGTCACCGTGCTGCCGATCGACGATGCCGTGGTGGAGCCGGATGAGACGGTGATCGTGACGTTGACGGCGGGCGCCGCCTACACGTTGGGTGCGTCCACCTCGGCGACTGTCACCATCATCGACAACGACCAAGCGCCGTTGCCGGTGGTGACCGTGACCGCCACCGATGCGGTTGCGACCGAGGAGGGTCCGACGACGGGGACGTTCACGTTCACGCGGACCGGTTCGACTGCTGCCACGCTGGACATTGCCTACACGGTGAGTGGTACTGCCACGGCCGGTGTCGACTATGTGGCGTTGTCTGGGGTGGCCACGTTCGCGGTTGGCGAGTCGACGGTGAATGTCACCGTGCTGCCGATCGACGATGCCGTGGTGGAGCCGGATGAGACGGTGATCGTGACGTTGACGGCGGGCGCCGCCTACACGTTGGGTGCGTCCACCTCGGCGACTGTCACCATCATCGACAACGACCAAGCAGCTCCCACGGAGCCTCCGTCCGATTCCAAGGACGCCTGCAAGCAGGGTGGTTGGGAGGACTTCGGAGTCTTCAAGAACCAGGGTGACTGCGTGAGCTTCGTCGCCACCAAGGGGAAGAACCCGCCGGCCTTCGCCAATGGCGAGTTCGCATTTGCCTCAGTGGCAGCGGAAGCGAAGGAGGAAAAGCCTGGCCGAGGTTTGGGCCGCAAGGGCGGATCGAACTCGGTCGACGATTGAGAAGCCTCGCGAGCAACCAGGGGCCGGCACCGACACGGTGCCGGCCCCTCTCGCGCAATGACGCCGTGCTCCCTGCGCCCGCTGCTCACAGGCCCCCGTCGAACGTAGGCTCGGGCCGATGAACCGCGAGCGGACCACGCCGGATTCAGGGCTCTCGGTCGACGAGGTCAGACAGCGGGTCGCGGCCGGCCAGGTCAACCGAGTCGCGCACCGGCCCAGCCGGACGGTGGGCGAGATCATCCGCGCCAACGTGGTCACACGGTTCAACCTCCTGCTCGGCGCCCTGCTGGTCGTCGTGCTGCTCGTGCTACGAGAGCCGCGCGACGCCCTGTTCGGCATCGTGTTGGTCACCAACTCCGCCATCGGGATCGTGCAGGAGCTCCGCGCCAAGCGGACCCTTGACCGGCTCGAGCTGCTGTCGGCGCCGGGAGTCAGCGTGAGGCGATCGGGACGGGTGGTCCAGGTCCCCAGCACTGAGGCCGTCCCCGATGCCGCCGTCGAGTTGCGCGCCGGTGATCCACTGGTCGTTGAC
>CAZCRP010000392.1:0-2418 GCA_964501055.1 uncultured Acidimicrobiaceae bacterium | reverse complement strand
CGCCCAGTCGGGGGTGAGCGAACCAGGCGACCGGTCGACCTGTTGCTCGCCCTCCTCGCCCTCCTCGGCTTCAGCGTTGTCGTCCGACCGGTACGGGGAGTGCTCCGCCTCGTAGGAGACTTCCTCCAGGTTTCCTGCGCTCTCGGTCTCGTCGGGGTCGGTGAACTCGTCGATCTCGTCGAGCGCGGCTGGTTCCTCCCACGACGGCGTCAGCTCGTCCGCCTCGGTCACCGCCACCTCGACGCCCTCCTCGGGGTTGAGGTCGGCGGCCGCGGTCGTCAGGGTGGAATCGGCCTGGTCGAGGGACACACCGACCATGGCGCTCAGATCCCGCAGCCGGCCGCGGAGATCGTCGACCACCGCCCGTATGCGGTTGATCTCCGCCTCGGCGGCATCCTTCTCGTCGTCGCGGCGGCGGCTCATCTCCGATGCCTCGACCTGGGCGGAGTTGACGATCCGCTCGGCTTCCGCCCTGGCTTCTTCCACGATGGCGTCTGCCGACCGCTGGGCCGCCACGAGCGCCCGGGCGATGGCGCCTTCCGCGTCCCCCCGGTCGGTCATCTCCATCTCGAGCGTGGCGATCCGCTCCTGGGCGTCGCGCAGTCGCTGGTCGTAGTCCTTCAGCGAGGTCACGACATCGTCGAGGAAGTCGTCGACCTCGTCGAGGTCGTAACCACGCAGGGCGGTCCCGAAGGTCTTCTGCTGCACGTCGATCGGTGTCAGAGGCATTCGTATTTCCCCCAGGGTCGTAGGCGGATTGTAAGGACGGCGGGAGGCCGATCCAACGATCAGAGTCGTCGCAGCAGCCCCTGCAGCACGGTGATCCCGATGAGCAGGACAATCGGTGACAGGTCGAGCATGGCTCCGCCCAGCCGCAGAGGCGGCATCACCCTTCGGATCGGCAGCACCGCCGGATAGATGATCCGGTCGAGGAAGAGCTGCAGCCGGGCGAGCGGATGCGTCGACGAGATCCGCACCCAGGACATGATGATCCAGGCGAACACCGCAATCCGATAGATCCCGAGTATGTCGGCGAGAATGTCACCCATGCGGCCGGGTGATCACTCGATCGGCAGTTCGTAGGCACCCAAGGCGGCCAAGCGCCGCTTCTCCTCGGCGTTGATCCGGGTGGAGGGCGGGAGCACGAGCACCAGACCCTTGCCGACGCGCGACATCGTGCCGTCGAGGGCGTAGATCAGACCAGACGAGAAATCCACGACGCGGCGGGCGAGGTCGTCGTCGACCCGGCGGAAGTCGAGCACCACCGGGACCCGCTCGCGTATGCGGTCGGCGAGGATCTTGGCGTCGCCGAACTCGTCGATCACGAGAATGTCGGCCTGCGCCTCGGGACGGATCTGGCGTACGCCGGCCACCGACGGCTCGACGTTGCGGCGGGAGGCCACAGTGCGGGAGGCCGCCGCGGCCGGCTCGACCCTCCGCCCTTCGTCGAGCGGCATGGGCCGGTGACGGTCGATCGCAGCAGCCTCGACGTCGTCGAACTTGGAGTCCGAGTCATCGAACTGGTCCTCGTCCACGAGACCGAGATAGACCAGCGCCTTGTTGAAGAGTGAAGAATCTTGCGCCATGAAATTGGAACCTCAATCGGAAAAGATAGCCCGGCCAACACGTATGACTGTGGCTCCTTCTTCGATCGCCACCTCGAAGTCGTCCGACATGCCCATGGACAAGCCCGTGATCGAAGGGTGAACGGCGGCAATCCTGTCCCGCAAATCGCGCAGCGCGACGAAATACGGACGTGCTTCCTCGGGATCGTCGGCGAGGGGTGGCATCCCCATCAGACCCACCACTTCCATGCCGAGTGCCAGCAGCCGGGCGCAGAACCCTGGGACTTCGTCGATCGCCACCCCCGACTTCTGCTCCTCGTCGCCGATGTTCACCTGCGCGTACACCGGCGGCGGCGCGCCTGGCCCCTTCATCCAGGCGGTGGCCAGCGTCTCGCGGTCCATCGAGTGGAGCCTGACGACCGCCGGACGGACCATCCTGACCTTGTTGGTCTGCAAGGGGCCGATGAAGTGCCAGGCGATGTCTCCCGGCGCGTCGGCCACCTTGTCCCGCAACTCCTGGGCGCGGTTCTCGCCGAAGTCACGATGGCCGGCGGCGTAGACGGGCTCGATCTCAGCCCAGTCACGGCCCTTCGTCACCACCACCAGGCCGACGGCCGACGGGTCACGGCCGACCCGGGCACAGGCGGCGTCGATGCGGTCCTGGACCTGTTGCAGGCTCATGGCAGAAATCCGATCGTCGCCAGGCGGGCGGTGGTGCCGTCGCGGCGATGGGAGAACGAATCGTCGCCGCAGCGAGTGCACCGTTCCACCACCTCGGCGGCGACCGGCAGCCGGGCGGAGGCGGCCGCAGCCAGATCGACCGACACCGTGCCCCAGGTCGTCTCGGCGAGGT
>CAZCRP010000391.1:0-2424 GCA_964501055.1 uncultured Acidimicrobiaceae bacterium | reverse complement strand
AAGAAGGCACCGGAGAACCGTCAGCAGGCCGGGGCGGCGGCCAAGCGTCGCGACGCCTGGCTGCGGCGCCACTCCCACGAGGCGGTGGCGGTGTGGAATGGCGAGAGTGGTCCGATCGAGAATCAGGTGAAGTCACTGCGCGACGAACTGGGTGAAGAGCAGGTGTGGACCATCGATCCCGGCGAGCTGTTGGGCTGAGAGGAGGGCGGAATGCGAGGACTGGCGGGTCGGACGGTGATCGTCACCGGCGGTGGAGGCGGGATCGGCGCCGCCACCAGTCGACGGTTCGCGGAAGAGGGCGCCACGGTGGCCGTGCTCGACCGCGACGGCGGGGCGGCACGAGAGGTGGCCGAGGAGATCAGCGGCCGGGGAGGAGTCGCCACCGCCCACACCTGTGACATCACCGACGCGGCCGCGGTCCGGTCGACGATCGCGGCGGTGGGACCCGTGGACGTGCTCGTGAACAATGCCGGCTGGGATGTGTTCAAGCCGTTCCTCGCGACCGTTCCCGACGAGTGGCAGCGCCTCATCGACATCAATCTCGTTGGACCGCTCAACATGCTCCACACCGTCCTCCCCGGCATGGTCGCGAGGCAGTACGGCCGGGTGGTCACCGTCGCCTCGGACGCCGCCAGGGTCGGATCGTCGGGGGAGGCCGTCTACGCGGCGTGCAAAGCCGCGATGTTGGGGCTCTCCAAGACGCTGGCCCGCGAGCACGCCGGCCACGGGATCACCCTCAACGTGGTCTGTCCCGGGCCGACCGACACCGCCCTCCTCGACGGCGTGACTGCCGCCGCGGCCAATCCCGACAAGCTGCGAGAGGCTTTCCGGCGCGCCATCCCCCTGGGAAGAATCGGCGTTCCCGAGGATCTGCCCGGCGCCATCTGCTTCTTCGCCAGCGACGATGCCTCCTTCATCACCGGCCAGACACTCAGCGTCTCCGGTGGGCTGACGATGGTCGGATAGCCCGCAACTACCCTCGGCGCGGTGCCGGAATTCATCTTCTCGATGTACAAGTGCTCCAAGCACGTCCCACCGAACCGGGACGTGCTCCGTGACATCTCGTTGTCGTTCTTCTACGGGGCCAAGATCGGTGTCATCGGCCACAACGGCGCCGGCAAGTCAACGCTCCTGCGGATCATGGCGGGGCGCGACACCGAGTTCACGGGCGAAGCCCGGCTGGGCGACGGATACACCGCCGGCCTCCTCGAGCAAGAGCCGCAGCTGTACGAGGGCAAGGACGTGCTCGGCAACATCATGGAAGGAGTCGCCCAGACGCAGGCGCTGATCGATCGGTACAACGAAGTCCTCGCCGCCTGGGCGGATCCCGACGCCGACTACGACAAACTGGGAGACGAGCAGGCCGCGCTCGAGAGGAAGATCGAGGCAGCCGATGCCTGGGAGCTGGATCGGAAGGTGGCGATCGCCATGGACGCGCTGCGCGTGCCACCCGGCGACGCCGACGTCACCACCCTCTCGGGAGGGGAACGGCGACGAGTGGCGCTGTGCAGGCTGCTCCTGAGCGCACCTGACCTGCTCCTGCTCGACGAGCCAACCAACCACCTGGACGCCGAGTCGGTGGCGTGGCTCGAACGCTTCCTCAAGGACTACCCCGGCTCGGTGATCGCGATCACCCACGACCGCTACTTCCTCTACAACGTCGCCGGTTGGATCCTCGAGCTGGATCAGGGGCGGGGATACCCCTTCGAAGGGAACTACTCGTCATGGCTCGAGCAGAAGCAGGCCAGGCTGCAGCACGAGGAGAAGGAGGCATCGTCCCGCCAGCGCGCCATCGCCCAGGAACTCGAATGGGTCAGGATGTCTCCCCGCGCCCGCCAGGCGAAGGGCAAGGCCCGGCTGGCCGCCTACGAGCAGCTGGTCGCACAAGCGAACTCGGTCGACCCACGCCAGGACGGGCTGCGCCTGACGATTCCGTTCACGCAGCGGCTGGGTGACAAGGTGATCGAGGTCGAGGGGGTGAGCAAGGGATATGGGGATCGGCTCCTGATCGACGACCTGAGCTTCTCGGTTCCTCCCGCGGCGGTGATCGGCATCATCGGGGCCAACGGGGCGGGAAAGACGACGCTGTTCAGGATGATCACGGGAAGCGAGACCCCGGACGCCGGTGCCATCGAAGTCGGGCCGACGGTCGACCTGGCCTATGTCGACCAGACCCGTGACGCCCTCGCCGCGGACAAGACCGTGTTCGACGAGATCAGCGGGGGGGCCGACCAACTGCGCATCGGCAACCGCGAGATCAACGCCAGGGCCTATGTCGCCTCGCTGAACTTCAAGGGCTCCGACCAGCAGAAGAAGGTCGGTGACCTCTCCGGCGGGGAGCGCAACCGCGTGCATCTCGGGAAGATGCTGCGGACAGATCGGAAGAGCACACGTCTGAACTCCAGTCAGACGTGTGCTCTTCCG
>CAZCRP010000390.1:0-2428 GCA_964501055.1 uncultured Acidimicrobiaceae bacterium | reverse complement strand
GGAGGCGGCGTCCGGGGAGCTTTCCCCCCCACCGCAGGCAGCCATCACGAGGGCGAGGACGACCAGCAGTTTGCGCCTCATGGCTGGCACGGTACCGATCGCCCGGCGGCAGCGGACATCACCGATTCATGAGTTCACATTTCGTTTCGTTCGTGATCGATGCAGCGCCCGACCATGGCGAAGTGGACCGAGTCCACCACGAATCCGTAGGTCTCGGCGACATGGCCGGCCAGGTCGGCGATCTCACCCATCGGAAGGTCGACCGTTCGCTCGCACACCTCGCACACGAGATGGTGGTGGGCGTCGAGGTCACTCAGATGGATCACAGCTGCCCCGTGGCCGAGGTGGACGTGATAGACCGCCCCGCACTCGGTCAACGCCTCCAGCGTCCGGTACACCGTCGACGGGTCGATGCGCCCGCCCAGCCGCCGCTGGGCGCGCGCATGCAGCTCCTGGGGCGTCAGATGCTCGTGACGGGCCTCGGCCAGCACCTCGCACATGACGACCCGCGGCCGGGTGATCCTCAATCCGGCCGATCGCAGAGCCCCGATGAGATCGGCCGCCGACGGCACCATGTCAGGAGGTCACGTCCCGGCTGAAGGCGATGGCCCTCTCCAGCGCGTCGGTGGCGGCGCCCGAGTCGATGGTGTGGGCTGCGAGGGTGACGCCGTCGACGAAACCCTCCGCCAGACCTGCCACCACCAGCACCGGGGCGGCGTTGACGACGGCGACGTCGCGCTTGGGGCCAGGCTCACCGCCGAGCACCGCCCGGGTGATCGCCACGTTCTCGTCCACGTCCCCCCCGAGGAGATCCTCCGGACGGGAGCGGGCTACCCCCAGGTCCTCCGGAGTGAACTCGGCGGTGGTGATCTCGCCGCCTCGCAGCCGGTGGATGAACGTGGGGGCAGTGGTGGTGAACTCGTCCAACCCGTCCTCGCCGTACACGACGAAGGCGTACTCGGAGCCGAGGCTGGCAAGGACGCCGATCATGCGCTCTGCCATCCTGGCGTCGGACACACCGATCACCTGACGGGTCGCCCCCGCCGGGTTGGCGAGCGGGCCGAGGAAGTTGAACACGGTGGGAATCCCCAGTTCCGTCCGCACCGGAGCGGCATGGCGCATCGCCGGGTGGTAGCGAGGGGCGAAGAAGAACCCGAACCCGATCTGGCGGACCATCTCCACGGTCTGGTCCGGTTCGAGATCGATCCGCACCCCCAACGCCTCCAGCACGTCCGCCGAACCACAGCGGGACGAGGCAGAGCGGTTTCCGTGCTTGGCCACCTTGGCGCCGGCGCCGGCGGCGATGAAGGCGGCGGTGGTCGAGATGTTGAAGGTGCCGGACCTGTCTCCCCCGGTGCCCACGACATCCACCACCGGCTCCCCGATGTCGACGGTGACTGCCGCGGCCCGCATCGCCTCCACCAGGCCCGTCATCTCGTCGACGGTCTCGCCTTTGATCCGGAGTGACACGATGAAAGCGGCGGTCTGCGCGGAAGTCGCCTCTCCCGCCATCACGGCGGTCATCGCCTCGCGTGCTTCGATGCGGGTGAGGTCGTTCCCGGAGGCGAGTCGACCGAGGATCTCGGGCCAGTGCATGCGGCGAGTGTACGAACGAAGCCTGAAAGTCGCGTCGAGCCGCTGACCCGCGCCAGTCGCGAACGGCGGGTAGGTTTGGAGGGGATGACGACGGACCGATGAGAGCGGTCCGAAGGGAGGGGTGGCTATGAAACGCTCATTCGTGATCGTGGCGCTCAGCATCGCGCTGATCGGCACAGGTGCGGTTCCTGCCTGGGGGGCCGTCGACAGGAATCCGAATGCCGTAGCACTGGTGGACGTCAGTTGCCCGGAAGCGAATCTGTCTTTCGAGATCATCTGGGTGGCTGCTGAAAGCAGCGTGGTAGGACACGACCTGGAAGGAAACACCGTCGGGGTTGCCAAGTCGCTCTACCTCACCGACTCAGAAGGAAACGTCGTGGCGGAGATCTTCGCTCGGCCCGGCAAGGGACTCGAAAAGGTCACCGTGTGGTGCTTCTGGCCGGATGAGGCGAGCCCGACTGGATTCATTGGGGGGAGCGTCCTCTTCCAGGCACATCTACGACCCTGAGTTGTTGCCGGTGAGTCTGCAACACGTCGGCACACCGACTGGCGCCCTGGGCGGCTCACCAGGAGGTGAGTGACCAGACGGCTGGTTCCCATCCACCCGGCTCGATGCCGATCTCGGCGAACAACTCCACCGCCCGGCGCAACTGGGCACGACTCTCCTCCTCTTCGCCGAGGGCGTGATGGATGTCGGCGAGGTTGCCATGGACCGCCGCTCGCCGGTGCCGATCTCCGGTGCGATCGAGCAGCGCCAGCGCCCGGGATCCGGCCTCGCGGGCGAGGTCGGCGCGGCGGCGGCGCAGCCAGGCGAGCGCCAGATTGTTGAGCG
>CAZCRP010000389.1:0-2434 GCA_964501055.1 uncultured Acidimicrobiaceae bacterium | reverse complement strand
TTTCCTGGAGCGCCTCCCTAATCCGTCCCGTTGCCGCCAGCGCCAGGTCGGTGTGATAGGCGGGGTCGTCGACAGCCAGCTGGTGCGTCGGCAGCTGCAGCCCGTCCCACACGAGATGGTCCCCCACCACCCCCCGGGGTTGGGATCCGTCGTGGGCGACGCCCACCTGCACCGCCGCGCTCCGGGCCGCGATGGCGGTGGCGCCGGGGTCGAGGGCGTCGTAGGTGACGAGGTCGTCCGGCTCCTGGTTGGCGACGATGCGGGCCTTGGCGGCGTGGTACGACGCCACGTTCGGGTGCCAGTCGAGGTGGTCGACGGCCACGTTGGTGATGACGGCGGTCGCGCAGTGGAACCGGTCGACGAAGCGGAGCTGGAAGCTCGACATCTCCACGACGAGGACATCGAGTGGCGCGTCCGCCCAATCCGACACCGGGGTCCCGATGTTGCCGAGTGCCGGCGCCTGCAGCCCGGAGGCGGTCAGCATGTCGGCGATGAGTCCGGTGACCGTTGTCTTGCCGTTGGTGCCGGTGACGGCCACGGTCGGAGCCGTCATCTCCCTCCAGGCGTACTCGACCTCGGACACGACCTCCACCCCGGCCTCGAGGGCGTCGGTGATGGCGGCAGCCCGCTCGGGAAATCCCGGTGAGGTGACCACCAGGTCGATGCCGTCGAGCAGCAGCGGGTCCCAGTCTCCCGTCACCGTGGCGACGCCGGGGAGGTCGGTGACGGGCCGGCGGTCGTAGACCAGCACCCGCTGTCCCCGCCGGAGGGCGAGGCGGGTGGCGGCCCGGCCGGAGACGCCGGCGCCGAGGATGAGCGTCCTCATCGCAGGATCCCCTCGACGGTGATGAAATCGGCGTAGAACAGACCCAGCCCGAGGGCGACGCCAACGCCCGCCAGGATCCAGAAGCGGATGACCACGGTGGTCTCCGGCCAGCCCAGCAGTTCGAAGTGATGGTGTACCGGCGCCATCCGGAAGATGCGGTTGCCCGTGAGCCGGTAGCTGGCGGTCTGCAGGACCACGGACAACGTCTCGGCCACGAAGAGGCTGGCGAGTATGGCGAGGAGCAGGTGGGTGTTGGTCAGCAGCGCCAGCGCGGCCAGCAGCCCGCCGATGCCGTTGGAACCGGCATCGCCCATGAAGATCTTGGCCGGGGGGGCGTTCCACCACAGGAACCCGAGCAACGCCCCCAGCATCGCGGCGGCGATGGTCGCGAGCTCCAGCGGATCGGTGGCCACGTAGGTGCCGCCCGGGCCGCCGTAGCGGAACTTCCAGAAGGCGATGATGGTGTAGGCCCCGAACATCAAGGCGGCGGCGCCGGCGGCGAGCCCGTCCATCCCGTCGGCCAGGTTGGCGCCGTTGGCCGCCCCGATGAGGAGGAACAGCACCCACGCCACGAAGAACACTCCGAGGTCGATCCCGAGCGGGCGGACGAAGGACAACTCGGTGGAGACGCCGGCACTCGACGCCCCCCAGGCGAAGAGGGCGGCAATGACGAGTTGCCCCGCGAACTTGCCCCTGACGCTCAGCCCGAGGGATCGCTGGCGGGTGTACTTGACGAAGTCGTCGATGAACCCGATCGCCGCCATCCCCACCAGCGCGAACATCGCCAGCAGCCCACCCGCTCCGAACGGCGCGAAGTCGAGCTGGAACCCGCGGCTCGCCGACCAGATGCGGACGTGCGCCGCCAGATAGGCGATGACGGTGGCGATCACGAAGACCACCCCGCCCATCGTCGGGGTTCCCTGCTTGTGATGATGGCCCTCCACCTCTTCCTGGATGAACTGACCGATGCTGCGATGGCGCAGCACCTGGATCGCCGCCGGCATCGCCAGGAAGGACACGAACAACCCGACCGAGGCGGCGACGAGGAGCGCGATCACCCTGTTCCGCCTCTCCGGGCGGCGAGCGCCCTTCGGCCCTCGAGCCGGTCGTCGAACGGGTGCTTGAAACCGGCGATCTCCTGGCCACGCTCATGGCCTTTGCCGAGGATCACGACCGCATCGCCGTCCCTGGCCTCGCCGACCGCGGCGGCGATCGCCTCGCGGCGGTCGGACAGCCGGAGAACGGGAACTCGCGCCTCCACACCACTCATCACCGCGTCGATGATCGCATCAGGATCCTCCGATCGGGGGTTATCCGAAGTGACGACCACCACGTCCGCGGCGGAGGCGGCCGTCCCCATCAGCGGGCGCTTCTCCCGGTCGCGGTCGCCTCCTGCCCCCACGACGGCGATGACACGGCCCGCTACGAGGGGACGCATCGTGGCGATCACCTCGGCGATGCCGTCTGGTGTGTGGGCGAAGTCGACGAACACCCCGATCGGATCGTCTCCCGACACCCGCTCGAACCGGCCCGGCACGCCCGGCACCGTCTCCAGGGCCGACACGATCTCGTCGTCGCCCACCCCGAGCAGCGAGACGATGGCGGCCG
>CAZCRP010000388.1:0-2457 GCA_964501055.1 uncultured Acidimicrobiaceae bacterium | reverse complement strand
GTGATGGTGGCGAGGGTCTGGTTCTCCTCTTTGATCGCCACGTTCTCCTTCGCCTCGATGGCCTGGTGGAGGCCCTCGGAGTACCGACGGCCTTCCAGCACCCGTCCGGTGAACTCGTCGACGATCTTCACCTCGCCGTGATCGAGCAGGTACTCGACGTCCCGGTGGTACAGCTCCTTGGCGCGCAGCGAGGACTCCATGTGATGGACCAGATCGACGGCGGCGTGGTCGTAGAGGTTCTCGATGCCGAGGATCTCCTCGACCCGCGCCACCCCCTCCTCGGTGACGAGCACCTGGCGTTTGCCCTCGTCGACCTCGTAGTGCTCGCCCTTGCGGAGCCGCTGGGCGATGCGGGCGAACTCCTTGTACCACTTGGCGTTGTCCGCCACCCGGCCGGAGATGATCAGCGGCGTGCGTGCCTCGTCGATGAGGATCGAGTCCACCTCGTCCACGATGGCGTAGTGGTGGCCGCGCTGGACCATGTCGGCGACCCGCATGGCCATGTTGTCGCGCAGGTAGTCGAAGCCAAACTCGTTGTTGGTCCCGTAGGTGACGTCGGCGAGGTAGGCGGGGCGTCGTTCTTCCGGTGTCATCCCCGTCTGGACCAATCCGACGGTGAGTCCGAGGAAGCGGTGGATCTCACCCATCCACTTCGCGTCGCGGGCCGCCAGGTAGTCGTTGACGGTGACCAGATGCACGCCCTTGCCTTCCAGGGCGTTCAGGTACACGGGCAGGGTCGAGACGAGCGTCTTTCCCTCCCCGGTCTTCATCTCGGCCACCATCCCGCGATGGAGGGCGCCGCCGCCGATCAGCTGGACGTCGTAGTGGCGCTGGCCGAGCACCCGCTTCGAGGCTTCGCGGACCGTGGCAAAGGCGTCGACGAGGAGATCGTCGAGGTCGGCGCCGTTCGCCACCTGGGTCTTGAAGTCGACGGTGTTCTGACGGAGTTGGTCGTCGGAGAGAGCCTCGAAGCGAGGCTCGACGTCGTTGATCGCCGCAGCGACCTGCTGCAGTTCCTTCAGCGGACGACCTTCTCCCGCGCGGAGCAGCTTGGAGAAGAGAGACATGAATACCTCAGGATATCGGGTCGGCAGGGCTGTGTGGCCGCCGGGGAATCAGTCGATGTTGATGAGGTCCTCGCGGATGGCGTACATGACCGCCTCGTTGCGGGAGCGGAGACCGAGCTTGTCGAGGATGTTGCGGACATGGTTCTTGACGGTGTTCTCGGAGATGAACAGCCGCTCGCCGATCTCCCGCGAGGTCAGGCCTTGGGCAATCGACTGCAGCACTTCGATCTCCCGTCCGGTGAGCGCCGGCCGGCGGGTGGCGGCGAGGTCGCGGTGCTTCAGCAGTTGGGCCACCGTGTCGAACAGCTTGCCGCCCATCGCCGGGGACACCACCGCCCCGCCTTGCAGGACGTCGCGCAGACGGGCCACCAGTTCCGGCATCGGCGTCGTCTTGACGATGTAGCCGCGGGCGCCGCTCTTGATGGCCTTGAGGAGATCCTCCCCCGACTCCGACGACGTCAGGAGCACGACGGCGGTACTGGGCGCCACCTCACGGATCTTGGCGACGACTTCGAGGCCCGAGATCCCCGGCATCAAGACGTCGAGCAGAAGGAGGTTGGGCCCGAGGTCGCGGGCCATGGACACCGCCGACATGGCGTCGGATGCCTGGCCGAGGATGGTGAACCCCTCCGCCTCCAGCGCGGCGGCGAGTCCGGCCTGGATGAGGGGCGCGTCGTCGACGATGACGATGGTGGGAGCAGTCATGCGGGTTCGATCAGCCCGAGGCGGCCGTCGTTGCGCCGATAGAGGACACTGTTCTTGTCCGTGGCGGCGTGGTGGAAGAAGAAGAAGTCATGGCCGAGTAGCTCCATCTGCAGGATGGCCTCGTCGATGGTCATCGGCTTCATCACGAACTGCTTGAGACGAACGATCTCCGCGTCGGTGTCGGTCGGGGGCGCGACGGTCGTCCCCGCCTCCCGCTTCCGGTGCTTGTCGATGACCTTTTCCTTCAGACGCCGCATCGTCCGGGTGAAGCGATCGACCGCGTCATCGAGGGCGGCATCGGGCGTGGGCGCAGCCGCTTCGATGCGGAGGATCCGCCCACCGGTGAGCGAGGTGAGTTCCAGCCGGTACCTGTCGTCGGATCGGCGGGGGTTGTGCTCTTCGGTCAGTTCGACATCGACGTCACCGGCGTGGTCGAAGATCTTGGCCGCCTTCTGCAGCTTCTCCTCCACCGCCGCCCGGAAGCCGGGGTCGAGATCCGTCCCCCGCGCGTGCACCCGAATTTCCAAAGAGGCCTCCTGATCACCGGGCCGCGGAGACTAGTCACTCAGGGAACGCCGGTGACCGTCACCGCCGCTGCCGCCCCACCGAGCACCGACGCCGCCCGGTCGAGGGTGGCACCGGTGGTCAGGACATCGTCGACGAGCAGCGGCGAGGGTGCGCGGCG
>CAZCRP010000387.1:0-2483 GCA_964501055.1 uncultured Acidimicrobiaceae bacterium | reverse complement strand
TGCGCCTCGCACGCGGCCACGTCGATGTTGTCGAGACCCACCCCCAGCCGACCCACCACCGCCAGACGGGGCGCAGCCGCCAGCAGCGCGGCATCCACGCTGGTGCGATTGCGCACCACGAGGGCATCGGCCGCCGCCACGGCTGCCAGCAGGTCATCCCGACGCTCCGCCAGCCCGGGGTCATGGGTGACGTCATGGTCCGCGGAGAGGAGTTCCAGCGCAGAGGGCGCCATGAACTCCGAGACGACGATCGATCCCATCTCAGTCGGCCATCGCCGCCCAGTCGACCGGCCGGGCGAGCACCCGGCCCATCGGTGGCATCGGGTACTTCAGCCCGCTCCCGCAGTTGAACAGCACGACCCGCTCGTCGCGGCCGACTGCTCCGTCGGCGACGGATCGCTGCCACGCCGCCACCGTTGCCGCCCCCTCCGGACACAGCAGGAGACCGTCGGCGGCCGCCACCTCGGCCTGGGCAGAGGCGATGTCCGCATCGTCCACCGCGATCGCGTATCCCCCTGACTCCCGCACCGCCCGCAGGATGAGGAAGTCACCGATGGCGGCGGGTACCCGGATCCCCGCTGCAATGGTGTGGGCGTCCTCCCAGCGGGTGGCGTGGTCCGCTCCGTCGTCGAACGCCCGCACGATTGGGGCACACCCGGCTGCCTGGACCGCCACCATCCGCGGTGCCCGTCCCTCGACCCACCCCAGGGCGGCCAGCTCCTGGAACGCCTTCCACATGCCGATCAGGCCGGTACCTCCCCCCGTCGGGTAGAAGATCACGTCCGGCATCTCCCAGCCAAGCTGCTCAACCAGCTCGAGTCCCATCGTCTTCTTGCCCTCGATGCGGTAGGGCTCCTTCAGCGTGGAGACGTCGAACCAGCCCATCTCCTCCTTGCCCTCGGCGATGAGCCTGCCGCAGTCGTCGATGTAGCCGTCGACCCGCCACACGTGGGCTCCCTGCAGCGCGATCTCGCGTACGTTGATCTCCGGGGTGTCGGCCGGACACAGGACGAACGTCTCCATTCCCGCTCGTGACCCATACGCGGCCAGGGCGGCTCCGGCATTGCCGTTGGTGGGCATGGCCAGCCTGCGGAGATCCAACTGGTGGGCCATCGACACCGCCATGGCGAGTCCCCGCGCCTTGAAGGACCCGGTGGGGAGGCGTCCCTCGTCCTTGACCAGAGGTGCCGACGTGCCTCTGGCGTGGGCGGTGGCGGAGAGCCCGATCAGCGGCGTGAACGTCTCACCGAGCGAGATGACGTGACGCGCCGCCGCCACCGGCAGCAGCTCGCGGTACTTCCACAGGTCGGGGGGGCGGGACTCGATCTCGGCGCGCGAAATCGCGGCTCCCACCCCATCGAGGTCGTAGCGCACCAGGATCGGCTTGCCGGCGGGTGACAGGCCGTGGGCCGCGGCGGGATCGAGCCGTTCGCCGGTGGCCGAGCACTCCAGATGCGTCACGAAATTGCGTCGTTCCGCAGTGGTGTTGTCGAACCAGTTCACAACCGCACCGTATCCGGCATTGCGTCCGAAGCGAGCGCGTCGACCATCACAGTGTCACCACCTCGATTCCCAGCTCCGTCGCCAGCGCCGTCAGCACCGGCCGGACGTCGCCGTGCACGATGGCGAAGTGGTGCTCCAGCCTCTCTCCCATGACGACCTGCAACCAGCGATCGGCGCCGCTGTCGGGCCGCATGACGGCCGAGGTCCCGGAGAAGGGTCGCGGGCGGTCGAGGATCTCACCGCCGCCCATCACCAGCCGCACGCACCCACCGCTGCGGCTGATCCTGGCGACCGTCACCCGACCCGGACGCAGGCGGAACTGGTGGAGGAGTGGGAGTCCCCGGTTGGGATGTACCGTGGCTTGCGGCCGCTCCTCGGGGTGCGCCATTCCCAGCGGGGCAATCCCGCAGTGCCACAGCGAGACGGTGTCGTCGGCGGAGTCGAGGTCGACGAGATCGGCCACGAACGCGGGACCACCGGCCGCCTCCCCGAGCACGAGCGCCGTGACGGCGCCGAACACGTCCCGCTCGCACGTAGCCGGAATGCCCCGATCGCCCAGCATCGCCTGGCCTGCGCACGCCGCCCCGCCCATGTCCGTGAAGCACTCGGGCCAGCAGCGCGTCGCCACAGCGCTCCACGCCCCCTGCTGTATCAACGACCGCAGGCCGAGATGGAGCCGCAGAGTGGTGTCGACGCCGTCCGGGTCGAGATCCTCCACCCCATCGAGGGAAGCGACGACCTGTGCCCGCACCTCCTCCAGTTCGCCCTGCCCTGACCGGCGGGCGGCGGCGAAGAGGGAGGTGAGTTCCACCCGTTCCACTGTCGGGGAGCCGATGGCGACGAGCTCCTCGACGGTGTAGTCGCATGGGGCGAACCCGTCGGGCCGCTCGCCCACGGCCCCGATCCGGAAGCTCGGCATACGGGCGACGATGGCGGCGGCACGGGTGGTGGCGTCATCGTCCACCGCCACGGGGGCGAGA
>CAZCRP010000386.1:0-2500 GCA_964501055.1 uncultured Acidimicrobiaceae bacterium | reverse complement strand
GCTCTGAACCGTTGCCATCAGTACTCCGACTTCGGGAGTTCGGCCTTCCGCCTGGTCACGAACTCCTCCAACTCCTCTGACACCGCATCGTCCAGCGGGGGCTGCTCGTACTCGGCGAGGGTCGCCTGCCAATGCGCCGCCGCCCTCGTCGCCGCATCCCGGGAACCCTCCTCGAGCCACTGTTCGTAGCTGTTCGCATCCGCGATGTCGCTCCTCCAGAACGCCGTTTCGAAGTTCTGGAGGGTGTGGGCGGTGCCGAGGAAGTGGACGCCGGGCTCGTTCTCACGGAAGGCCGACATGCCCTGGCCGTTCTCCGACAGGTCGAGCCCCTCGGCGATCGTGCGATATGCCCCGAGTTGGTCGGCATCGAGAACGAACTTCTCATATCCCATGGTCAGTCCGCCTTCGAGCCATCCGGCAGCGTGCAACACGAAGTTCGTCCCCGCCAGCATCGTGGGCTGCATGACGGCTGACGACTCGTAGGCGGCCTGGGCGTCGGCGACCTTCGAGGAGCAGAGATGGCCGCCGGTGCGGAACGGCACATCCAGCCGCCTCGCGAGCGCGGCGACCGTGTACATGACGAGCGCCGTCTCGGGCGTGCCGAACGTCGGCGCCCCGGACTGCATGTCGATGGTGGAGACGAACGCACCCAGCACCGCCGGGGCGCCCGGATTCACGAGTTGGGAGAAGGCGATGCCGACCATCGCCTCCGCCAGCACCTGGGCGCACACGGCGGCGGGGGTCACGGGAGCCATCGCCCCCGCCAGGATGAAAGGTGTGAAGATCGAGGCTTGGCCGTGCCGGGCGTACACCTCGGCCGCCGCCAGCATCGTCCCGTCCCAGGTCAGAGGTGAGGCGGCGTTGATCAGCGACGTGAGGACGACTCTGCCCTCCAGGTCTCCACCGAAGGCGATGCGTGCCATCTCCACCGAGTCCTCGGCCCGCGACCCGGCTGTGACCGAGCCCATGAACGGCTTGTCCGAGTAGCGGATGTGGGCGTCGACCATGTCGAGGTGGCGGGTCGTCACCGGCTCGTCGACGGGCTCGCACACGGTGCCGCCGGAGTGGTGCAGGTTGGGACTGGCGTACGCCAGCTTCACGAAATTCCTGAAGTCCTCGATCGTGGCGTAGCGCCGCCCACCCTCCAGATCGCGCACGAACGGTGACCCGTAGGCGGGGGCGAAGACCGTCGCTCGGCCGCCGATCTCGACCGACCGGGCGGGATTGCGTCCGTGCTGGGTGTACCGGGCGGGAGTGGTGGCGCGGACGACGGAGCGCACGAGACCGCGGGGAAAGCGGACCCGGGTGCCTTCGATGTCGGCGCCGGCGTCGGCGAACAGTTGCAGGGCTCCCGGATGATCGGTGATCTCGATGCCGATCTCCTCGAGGATCGTGTCGGCGTTGTGCTCGATCAGCTCCAGCCCCTCTTCGGACAGGATCTCGAACGGATCCAGGGTGCGGGTGAGGAACGGAACGTCGTCGGGGAGCCGCTGGGCCCTCGCCGCCTGTCTCGCCGCCCTGCCCCCGCTGCGGCCGCGTCGCTCGCTCATGCTCTCCTCCTCGCTCGTCGCCGTCCGGCGGTCACATCGAAGTCCGGCAGCGTCATCCGTTCGGCCAGATGGGGCGTGGGGGCGGTGGCGTGCGGGATCGCCATGGCGGCGACGAACTCGTCCTGGAAGCGGGGTTCGGTGGCGGTCTCGATCTTGTCGATCGATCTGGTGACCTTCTCGATCTCCGCTCTCGCCCGGTATGAAAGGAGCGCCATCATCGCGCCGGTGCCTGCGGCGTTGCCGGCGTGGTGCACGGAGTCGATCTCGCAGTCAGGGATCATCCCCAGCGCCATCGCGTACACGGGATCGATGTGCGCGCCGAAAGCACCCGCCAGTCGTATGTCGTCCACCCGGTCCACTCCGAGGTGCCGGAGGAGCAGTTCGACGCCGGCCCGCAGTGCCGCCTTGGCCAGCTGGATCGCCCGCACGTCGTTCTGGGTCACGAACAGCGGGGGGTCGTCCCACATCCGATACGAGGCGGTGCGGCCGTCCGCGACCATGCGGTCGTTGACCAGGTCGGTACGAACGACTCCGTTGCGATCGATCACCCCGGCGAGGTGCAGCTCGACCACCGCCTCGATGATCCCCGATCCGCAGATGCCGGTGACGCCGTGGGCGGCGATCTCGGCCGCCACCGCCGGATCCGACGACCATCCCTCCACTCCGATGATCGAGATCGTCGGCTCGAGGGTGGCCGGGTCGACCCGGATGCGCTCGATGGCGCCGGGCGCCGCTCGTTGTCCGGCCGAGATGGCGGCGCCTTCGAAGGCGGGGCCGGTGGGCGAGGAAGCGGCCACCAACCGATGGCGATCGCCGAGCACGATCTCGGCGTTCGTCCCGACATCGACCAGGAGTTGGATCGCGTCGGAACGGTGGGGAGCCTCGGAGAGCACACAGGCGGCGGTGTCGGCACCGACGTGGCCGGCGATGCACGGCAATCCGTACACCCT
>CAZCRP010000385.1:0-2519 GCA_964501055.1 uncultured Acidimicrobiaceae bacterium | reverse complement strand
AGCTCGGCAGCTACCGCCTCCGCCACCTGCCGGACGGCATCGATGTCGAGACCGGAATCGATCTCGTCGAGCAAGGCGATGCGCGGGCCGAGCACCGCCATCTGGAAGATCTCCGAGCGCTTCTTCTCACCACCAGACAGATCGTCGTTGATCGAGCGCCCGAGGAAGCGGGTCATGTCGAAGAGCTCGGCGGCGGCGGCGAGCCGGCGCTCGAAGTCGGCGTCGTCGACGCCCCGCTCGTAGGCGGCTTCCCGCACGAGCTGATCCAGGCTGATCCCGGGAATCTCGACCGGGTACTGGAAACCGTGCATGAGACCGAGACGGGAACGCTCGTCGACTTCCTTGTCGAGGAGCTCGACGTCGTCGATGGTGGCGGAACCGGTCACGGTGTAGTCGGTGTGGCCGCTCAGCACGTGACACAGCGTCGACTTGCCGGAGCCGTTGGGCCCCATGATGGCGTGGATCTCCCCGAACGGAACCTCGACGTCGAATCCGTGGAGGATGGCGGTGGAGCCCACCGATGCCGAAAGATCCTTGACTGCCAGGCCGTTCACGCCGACACCTCCACTTCGATGACGCCGCCGCCGGCCCTCACCCCGTAGGTCGGGACGGGTCGGGTGGCGGGCAGTCCCTTGGCGGCGCCCGATGCCAGATCGAAGATGGCACCGTGCCGGGGACACTCGACTTCGCCGTCGAAGACCTCCCCCTCGGACAGGGACGCCTCGGCATGCGAGCAGCGGTCGCCGATCGCGTACAGGCGGCCGCCGTCCCGGAACACGGCGATCCGCTCCCCCGCCACCTCGACGCACACGCCGTACCCGTCGCGCACCTCCTCGTCCCGCAGCACTTCGACCCAGCTCACAGCCGGCCCTCTTCTTGGGCGGTGACGAAGCGACCGAACACCTCGGCTGCCACCGGTTCCTCCAACCCGTGGACCGGGAGCCGGTCGATGATCTCCTGGAAGAACCCTTTGATCAGCATCTGCTCGGCCTTCTTGCGGGGAATGCCGCGGGTCATCAGGTAGTAGCGCGGCTCATCTTCCAGCGGACCGACGGACGAACCGTGGCCACAGATCACGTCGTCGCATTCGATCTCGAGGTTGGGGACGGAGTGGGCCTTGGCGTCCTCGGACAGCACCAGGTTGCGGTTCGTCTCGAACGCCGAGGTGCGCACGGCGTCCTTGTCGATCTTGAGCAGGCCGACGAACACCGACTGCGCCTGGTCCTCCACCGCTCCCTTCAAGAGCACCTCCGACGAGGTGCGCTTGCCTTGGTGGTGCAGGACCATGCGGTAGTCGAGGGTCTGGTCGTGCTCGCCGAAGTAGACCCCGACGACTTCGCTCGAACAGCCGTCGCCGACGTGGTCCACGACCAGGTCGAGGCGGCCGAGATGCCCTCCGAGACCGACCTCGCCCAGCTTGACCGACGAGTCGCGTCCGAGGACGACCCGTTGATGGACGACGCCGATGGCGGCCAGGTCGAGGCTCTGGACCGCCACGAAGCGGAGGCGGGCGGCGTCGCCCACATGGAGCCCGACCTGGGGCGCCATGACCGCTCCCACACCGGCGGCCGAGCGGTACACCACGACCACCGAGCACTCGGCATTGGCGCCGACGTCGACGGAGACGTAGGGGAAGGAGCCGCCTGCTTGCGTCGCCTGCACGTCGATGACGACAGGAGCGGAGATCTCCGCCCCGGGCGGAATCGTCACCCGCACCCCGTCGATCCCGAAGGCGGCCCTGGCGGCGGCGAACTTGTCACGTCCTGGTTCGAACAGGTCGAGGATCTGGTCGGCGGTGTCGTCATCGAGGTCGGTCATCCGCGCCAGGGCGACGCCGCCGCCGGGGGTGAGGTCGGTGACGGTGCCGTCGACGATCGTCGCCGAGGCCGACCGGGTGCTGAGAGCAGTCAGGAAGTCCCCGGGCGGCAGGGGTGTGCCCTGCTCGTGCGCCAGCTGCAGGCCGGAGAGGTCGAGTGCGGCGAGGTCGAGATACTTCCACTGCTCGTCCTTCTCGCGGGGCATCGGCGTCGCCTCGAACACCTCGTACGCGGCGGCCATCCGTTGGGCGCGGTGGGGTGAGAGGCCGGCCACTCGGGCCTGATTCGTCACGCGATCGAGGGAAAGAGCTGTATCGGACACGGGCCCGAGATCGTATTCACACTACGCGGATAGTGGAAATTCGCCGACCAGCGCCGAACCGTGGGCTCCCAGCTACCGCCGCGGTACTCCCGAACCCAGGGTTCCCAGCTACCGCCACGGTACTCCTGGGCCCACGGTTCAGTCCCGCAGGGTGGCGGTGGCCTGGGAAGCGGCGCCGATGGTGACGAAGTCACGGCCCGCCAGTCCGAGGAGGGCCGTCTCGACGGTGCGGGAGATCGACACCCTGACCGTGACCCCGTCCGGATCGAACTGGATCCCCGGTTCGTCACCGCCGGCCGCGCCGGCCGCCAAGACCGCCTGGGCGCGCCTCGCGGCTTCGACCCGATCGAGCCGCAGGTCCCGGTCCCGTCTCCACGCAC
>CAZCRP010000384.1:0-2522 GCA_964501055.1 uncultured Acidimicrobiaceae bacterium | reverse complement strand
CGGCCCGGCTGTGATCACCGATCCCGACGCCACCATCTGGCTCGGGCAGGGCGACCGCGCCGTCCTCCACGACAGCGGGGCGCTCGTGATCGACCATGCGTGACGTGATCCGCCTCGAGGTGGCGCGGAATCGCCTCGCCGGCATCGCCGAAGAGATGGGGGCGGTGCTGCGGCGCACCGCCTACTCGCCCAACATCAAGGAGCGAGCCGACTGCTCGGCGGCGATCTTCACCCCGGACGGGACGATGCTGGCCCAGGCCGAGCACATCCCCGTCCACCTCGGCGCCATGCCCGCCTCGGTCGCCGCAGTGCTGGAGCGTCACGGCGCCGAACCGGGACTGCAGTACGCGGTGAACGATCCTTTCGCCGGCGGCACCCACCTCAACGACTTGACCCTTGTCCGCCCGGTGTTCGTGCGCGGACGGCACGTGGCGTGGGTGGGCAGCCGCGCCCATCACGCCGATGTGGGAGGCGAGGCGCCCGGCTCGATGCCGGCGCACGCCACCACGGTCGACCAGGAGGGGATCAGGGTGGCGCCGATGGCGGCGGTGCGCGACGGTGAATGGCTGCCGTCCTTCTTGGAGCCCTTTCTCGACGCCACCCGCACCCCGACCGAGCGGCGCGGGGACCTGACGGCCCAGCTGGGAGCCAACGAGGTGGCCGCCGCCCGCATCGGGGCGGTGGTCGCCCAGGAGGGAGCCGACGGCTTCGCCCGACTCACCTCCCGACTCCTCGACTACGGGGAGCGGCGGATGGAGGCGGCGCTGCTGGCGATGCCCGATGGCCGCTTCACCTTCGCCGACCTCATGGAGTGGGGCGAACGGGACGTGCGGATCGAGGTGGGCGTGGTGATCGACGGAGGTGGCTTGCATGCCGACTTCAGCGGCACCGACGACCAGATACCCGCCAACTTCAACGCGGTGGAAGCAGTCACCTTGTCGTGCCTGTACTACGCGGTGCGGGTGGCCACCGACCCGTCCATTCCCGCCAACGGCGGCGCCTATCGCGGCGTCACCCTCCATGCTCCTGCCGGCTCCATCGTCAACGCCAATCCTCCCGCGGCGGTGGCGGCGGGGAACGTCGAGACTTCCCAGCGCATTGCCGATGTCGTGCTCGGCGCGCTCGCCCAGGCCGCCCCCGACCGGGTCCCCGCCGCCTCACAGGGGACGATGAACAACGTGTTGGTCGGAAACGAACGCTTCGCGTACTACGAGACGGTCGCCGGAGGCCAGGGCGGTCGACCCGGCGGACCGGGCCAGTCTGGCGTCCAGACCGGGATGACCAACACCAAGAACACCCCGATCGAGTCGCTGTCCACCCACTACCCGTTCCGCATCACCCGCTACCGGCTCCGGAGCGGCTCCGGTGGCGCCGGCCGCCATCCGGGTGGGGAGGGCATCGAACGGGAGATGGAGTTCCTGGAAGAGGCCACCTTGTCACTGATGGGAGAGCGGCGGCGGCACCAGCCGTGGGGACTCAACGGCGGTGCTCCCGGCAGCTGTGGTGAGGACCGGCTCGTCAGAGCCGATGGGCGGGTGGAAGAGCTCTCCGGCAAGGTCACCGTCGAAGTCGCCCCCGGCGATCGCCTGCAGGTGTGGACACCGGGGGGCGGGGGCTGGGGAGCCCCTTCCTGACACGAGTACCCTCCCGCCATATGCGACTCGTCCAGCACCTGGCAGAGGTGGTCGGGCCCGAGCACGTCCTCACCGACGACCTGGAGCGTTTCCTGTACGGCAAGGACGCCGGTGTCTTCCGCGGCTCGCCCACTGTCGTGGTGATGCCCGCCACCACCGGCCAGGTCGCCGAGGTCGTGCGGGTGGCGGAGCGTCACGGTGTCCCGATCGTGGCGCGGGGGGCGGGGACCGGCTTGGCGGGCGGGGCTGTTCCCGTCGAGGCCGGGATCGTCGTCTCGCTGACCCGCATGAACAGGATCTTCTCGGTGGACGCCGCCAACCGCTCGGCCTGGGTGGGGCCCGGCGTCATCAACCTCGACCTGTCGCGACACACCGCCCCGCTCGGGCTGCACTTCGCTCCCGACCCATCGTCACAGCAGGCATGCACCATCGGAGGCAACGTCGCCAACAACTCCGGCGGTCCCCACTGTCTCGCCGAGGGATCGACCACCGACCACGTGCTGGGGCTGGAGGTGGTGCTGGCCGGTGGCACCGTCCTCACGGTCGGCGGCGATGCCCCGGACGTGCCAGGTGTCGACCTGCGGACCATCCTCGTCGGATCCGAGGGGACTCTCGGCATCGTCACCAAGGCGCTGGTCCGGCTCACTCCCAACCCCCCCGACGTCCGCACCCTGCTGTGCGTGTTCGACTCGGTGCGGGCTGCCGCCGCCACCGTGTCGGGGGTCATCGCGGCCGGCGTGGTCCCGGGCGCCCTCGAGATGATGGATCAGCGGATGACGGTGGCGATCGAGAACTGGCTGCACGCCGGCTTCCCGGCGGAGGCGGCCGCCATCCTGCTGGCGGCTGCACGCCGGCTTCCCGGTGGAGGCGGCCGCCATCCTGCTGGCG
>CAZCRP010000383.1:0-2525 GCA_964501055.1 uncultured Acidimicrobiaceae bacterium | reverse complement strand
GCCGTCAGGGCGGCGGCCTGGCGCTGGACGCGCGTCTCCCCCAGCGGGTAATAGGCGTGAACCACCATGCAATGGCGCGGCGCCACCACCATCACCAGGAGATGCCGGCATAGCCGGGAGGCTGCGGACCGTCCCCGATGCGCACCAGGTCGATCACTGCCGAGTCGTCCGCGGCCCGACTCACCGCCTCGACCATCTCTGCGTCGGCATGCCCGACGACCAGCACCTCCGAGCGGCCGATCAACTCGTCGACGGAGTCGGCCATCAACGAGGCGATGTGCGGGATCTCGGTCACGATGTAGGCGCGGTTCGCGCCGTGCAGCCCGGCCAGCGACACGTTGCGGTCGTAGACCATCACGTCGTAACCCTTGCCGATGAGCCGCTCGATCAGGTCGACCATCGGACTCTCCCGCAGGTCGTCGGTCCCGGCCTTGAAGCTCATCCCGAGCACACCGACGGAGCGGCGTCCGGCGGCCTCCACCATCCTGAATGCCTTCTCGACCTGCAGCCGGTTGCTGGGCATGATGGCCTCCAGCACGGGTGACACGACGTCGAGGCGTCGCCCGTGATAGGTGAGGGCGCGCAGGTCCTTCGGAAGGCAGCTACCGCCGAAGGCGAACCCCGGTCGCAGGTAGGCGGCGGATACGTTCAGCTTGGTGTCCCGGGCGAAGATGTCCATGACATGGTGGCTGTCGATGTCCTGGGCGGCGCAGATGTTGCCGACTTCGTTGGCGAAGGACACCTTGAGTGCGTGGTAGGCGTTGGAGACGTACTTCACCATCTCCGCCACGCGGATCGGAGCGTGGATCACCTCGGCGTCGAGGTGCGCATACAGCGAGGCCGCCACCTCCGCCGCCCTTGTGTCCTCGGCACCGACGAGTGTGAACGGCGGGTTCTCGTAGTCGTGAAGCGAAGAGCCTTCCCGCAGGAACTCCGGGTTGAAGCACACACCGAAGTCCACTCCGCGAGTCTGACCCGACTCCTGCTCGATGGTGGCTGCCACCACGTCCTCGGTCGACCCTGGGAGCATGGTGCTGCGCACGACGACGACGTGGCCATCAGTCTCGCGCAAGGCCGAGCCGATCTCGCGCGACACCTGCCGCACGTGGGAGAGGTCGAGCGAGCCGTTCTCCCGACTCGGTGTGCCCACGCACACGATCGAGATGTCTGTGGAGCGAACCGCCTCCCGGCCGTCCCCGATGGCACGCAGGGCCCCCGAGGCGACGACGTCGGCGAGCAATTCGTCCAGCCCGCGCTCGATCACCGGACTGCGCCCGTCGTTGATCGAATCGACCTTGACGGGGTTCGGATCCACCCCGACGACCTCGTGACCCGAGGCAGCCAAGGCAGCAGCAGAGACCGTTCCCACATAGCCGAGACCGAACACGCTGACGCGCGCCATCAGCACACCTCACATGTCAGGTAGAACACGGAACCCCTCGCGTCTGTCAGCCCAGCCTCCCCATCAGCCCCTGATCAGCGTAGCCAATGCCGCCGACGCTTCTACCCACTCGTCCCACTGATCTGCCCGCAGTCGCAGGATTCCGGCCCGTAGTTCGTCGATCTCGGACATCGCCCGGCGCACACCCGCTTCGATCGCGTCCGCATCGGGCAGGACGTGGACCGTGCCGTCGCTGAAGTAGCGGCGCAGGAGCGGCCAATCCGAGGTGATGATGGGCGTTCCGATGGCGAGCGCTTCACAGGCGCCCCGCTGCATCGTGTCGTCGCGTGTCGTGAGACACATCACGGCGTCGACGCGCGCCATGAGGGCGTAGTAGTCGCTGTCCGCCAGATAGCCGGTCAACCTGACGTTGTCCGGCAGTGCGGAGAGGTCGAGCGTGGACCTTCCGCCGGACGGATCTCCGGTGACGTGAAAGGTGACATCGGCCAGCCGGCGCGCCGCCCGGATCACCTCGCCGAGCGGCTCGTCGAGGGCGAAGGTGTTCACGACCAGGATGTGGAAGGAGTCGGACAGCTCAGGGGGGTCTCCGGCCGGAAACGTGGTGGGGATGTCACGCAAGATGAGGGCTCTCGCTCCCCACCCTTCGATGCGGGTGGCGAAGGTCTCGTTCGTCACGATGGTGGCGAGCGCCCGCCTCGCCAAGACCCGATTCAGGGCTTTGGGCCGAGTCCAGTAGCGGGACTGCATCGCGGCGCTGTGGGCATCGACGACGAAGCGGGCACCCGAGATCGTGCAGTACAGGGCCACGAACCACACCGCGAAGCTGGGCGGGCTCTGGACGAACACCAGTCGCGGCCGTCGCCGCAGCAGCAGCCAGACCGTGGCGACCGCCTGGTAGGCATACTTCCACGGCGCCACGAACATGCCCCGCCTTCTGGTCGAGAACACGTTCTCGAGCGGGATGCCGAGTTCGCGGGCGAACACCTTGCTGCGGGGGCCGTGACTGGGAGGACCCCAAACGAGGAACAGGGCACGCGCGCGATGGTGCTCGTCGAGAATGGGGGGAGCCGGAGTCACGCCCGCACCAGATCCAACAGGGCGTCGACGTTGCGACGGAGGGCGA
>CAZCRP010000382.1:0-2547 GCA_964501055.1 uncultured Acidimicrobiaceae bacterium | reverse complement strand
GGCGGCGGTGACAGCTGCCAGGCGGACCCCCTCGGCGCCGGCGGCGAACGCGGCTGCGATCGAGTGCGCGATCGATGCCGAAGTGGGGCGGTCGACGTCGCCGATCACCGAGAGCACTGCCTCCCCGCCCCGCTCGAATCCGGCCTCGAAGCCGGCGGGGAGGACGAAGACCGCGCTCAGCTCGCCATCTTCGACCATGGTCCGCCCGGCGGCGGCCGACGGGACGGAGCGCACCTCGAGCAAGCCCGCCTCCTCGATCGACTCGAGGGCGGTCACGAACTCGGCGGAGAGGGAGCTTCGGTCCTCGTCGGCGACTCCGTAGGAGAGGTCCAACGCCCCCCCGTCGATGTCGCCCAGGATCAGGCTGAACACGAGTGCCAGCACAAACGGCACGACGACGCCGGTGATGACGGCCGAGCGGTCTCGGAGCCGGAGCCGCAGATCCTTGCCGGCGATGAGCAACGTGGCGCGCACCAGTCAGTCCCTGAGCGCCCGGCCGGTCAGGTGGAGGAACACGGCCTCGAGGTCGGGCTCGATCACCTGCAACGAGGTCACCACCACGCCCGCATTGGACAGGACTCCGAAGACCGAGGAGAGCGCTCGCGCCGCGCCGTCGACCAACAACTCGATGCGGTGGTCGCTGACCGTCGCCCTCGCCACTCCGGGAAGAGCCCGCAGCCCGCCGCCCGCCTGCTCCGCGCTCCCCGCTGTCTCCACCACGATCCGATCCTTCTCACCGATCAGGGCGGTGAGCGCCCGGCGGTCCCCTTCCGCCTTGATCTCGCCCCCGTCGATGATCCCCACCCGATCACAGAGCCGCTCCGCCTCCTCCATGTAGTGGGTGGTGTACAGAACGGCCATGCCTTCCGCCGCGAGGTGCTCCACGCTCTCGAGGATGGCGTTGCGCGACTGGGGATCCACGCCGACGGTGGGCTCGTCGAGAATCAGCAGCGTCGGCTCGTGCAGCAGACCGATCCCGATGTTCAGCCGCCGCTTCATGCCGCCGGAGTACTCCTTGGCAGGATCGTCCGCCCGCTCGGTCAAGCCCACGATGTCGAGCACGTGGTCGACCCTGGGGCCGAGCACAGCGCGGGGGAGGTCGTAGAGGCGCCCGAAGAATCGCAGGTTCTCGCGCGCAGAGAGATCCGGGTAGATGGCCAGCTCCTGCGGCACCAATCCGATGAGGCGCTTGGGTGCAATGGTCCGGGTCGTCAGGCGTTCGCCGGCCACCAGCACCTCGCCGGCATCGGGTTCGAGGAGCCCGGCGATGATGGATATCGAAGTCGTCTTCCCCGCCCCGTTCGGTCCCAGCAACCCGTAGGTCTCGCCTGCGTCGATCTCGAACCCCACCCCTCGGACCGCCGCGAGGTCTCCGAACGACTTGGTGATTCCCTGCACGGACAACACCGGCGCGGTCACTCCTGCCCCCTGGTCGAGTCGATGATCTGCTGGAGGCGGTCGAGGTGCTCGCCCAGCGCCTTCCTTCCCTCGTCCGTCGACCGCACCCACGTCCGGCGCCTCCCCTGCGTTCGCTTCTCGATCGACACGAATCCGGCGTCGGCCAGCACCCGCAGATGACGGTTCAGGTTCCCGTCCGTCAGCACCAATCGGTCACGCAGATAGGTGAACTCGGCCATGTCCGCTTCGGCCAGCACGGCCAGGATCCCGAGCCGAACCCGCTGATGCACCGTGTCGTCGATCTCGAGGAACGCCTCACCCAAGGCGGGCCCCGTGACTGACCTTGGCGGCGACGAGCAGGGATGCGACGAATCCCAAGCCGAGCACCACCGTTGTCTGCGTCCTGTCCGTCGAGGCGGCCCCCATCGGCAACGCCACTGCGGCCAGCATCCAGAGCGGCCGTGACACGGCCGGAAGGTTTGCGAGCCGCAGGAAGACGGCAAACCCGGCTGCGAACACCGCCCACAGCCAGATCAGCAGCCAATCGAGGGGCAGAACCAGACTGCCACCGACGTTGAGCGCCGTGATCGCCGCCGCCACCAGCCAGTAGCGGTGCTCTCCCCGCCGCACCCGGTTGGCGCCGGGTCTGGTCACGTCGGCCGCGATCGTGCCGAGCAGGCCGATCGGCACGCCCACCGTCCAGTACCACGCGGCCAGCCCGTGGAAGGCGGGGACCGCCACGCTGACCACGAATCCGAATGCCAGCGCGGCCCAGATCAACAGCCAGCGCCAGGCATCCTGGGAGAGGTCCCGGCGCGTGCGGCGCCGGATCTCCATGAGCTCGTCGTAGATCACCTCGGAGGAACTGCGGTCCACTCTTTCACTTTGCATTGCAAAGTGAAGGATGTCAAACGCGCAATGCCCTCATTGGTCCACGCTGCTCCGCACCCGCGCCACCTGCAGCGTCGTCGGCTCGGCACAGCAGAACCATGCTTCCGTCAGGCGAGGCCGGCCGGTGGTCACGACCGCCGGCGCCGCCACGTTCGCCGGGTCACCCCCGGCCGCCTCGACCGTATCGGCCCACATCGTGAGGAGCACCGCCACCGCGTCGCCCCCGTCCCGGGCGTACTCCTCGGCTCGCGCCGCCAG
>CAZCRP010000381.1:0-2551 GCA_964501055.1 uncultured Acidimicrobiaceae bacterium | reverse complement strand
GAGCGCCGAGCTGGAGCGACGGATCGGGCGTCCGCTGCGCAACATCCTGCGGGCGCGCTCGGCCCCGGGAGCCGCGCATGTGGAGTTCACCTTGGGTGTACGACGAATGGAGGAGAGGGAGACCTGATGGAGACGTTCTTCGAGGACAGGGTCGGGGCCCTCGTGCAGACCGGTGTGGTCGTGGTGGGCAGCACGCTTCTCTGGCTGTTCGTCGCCCGTGTCGCCGGCCGCACCATGGACCGGATGGAGAAGCGAGGTCCCGACTCGGGAGCCCGCGCCCGCACCTTGTGGGCGATGGCGCGACGTCTGCTCATCATCCTGTTCATCGCCACCGGCGTGCTGATGGTGGCCGCCGTGTGGAGTCTTCCCCTCGGCCCCCTGGTGGCCGTCGGGTCGGCCGTGGGGGTGGCGGTCGGGTTCGGCGCCCAGAGCCTGGTCAAGGACGTGATCAGCGGGTTCTTCATCCTCGCCGAGGACCAGTACCACATCGGTGACGTGGTCAGGTTGGCCGGCGTGGCCGGGGCGGTGATCGACATCCGACCGCGGGTGACCGTGTTGCGGGACCTCGATGGCAACGTCCACTACATCCCCAACGGCCAGATCACGGTCGCTTCCAACCTGACCCAGGAGTTCGCGCAGGTGGTGCTCGACGTGGGCGTTGCGTACAAGGAGTCTGTCGATCGGGTGATCGAGGTGATCAACGACGAGCTGGCAGCCCTGAAGGCCTCTGAGGAGTGGGGTGGGAGGCTCCTGGACGAGCCGCTGATGATGGGGGTCGACGACCTCGGCGACTCGGCCGTGACGATCCGGGCGGTCCTGAAGGTCGGCGCCGACGACCGGTGGCTGGTCAAGCGCGAGGCGCTCCGTCGTATCAAGAACCGACTCGATGCGGAAGGAATCGAGATTCCCTATCCGCACATGACGATCTACCGCGGTGACCTGCCCTGAGGGACGGCGATATGGAGGCTGTCGGGGCGGGCGACGGCGGTGAGGGCCGTCACCTGGCCGTAATGCTCGCCGTCCATGTGCACGTCCACCGGCGGGTCGGCGCGCACGGCGAGTTCGGTGACACGGCGGTCGAGTCGGAAGCCCTTCACGTCCTCCAGCCTGCCCGAGACGGCATGGCGCAGGATCCCGACCGCCCGTCTGATGGGGAGCTTCTCGACGGTCATCACCGACATGGGCGCCGGTAGCTCTCCGTCGAGCCTGAGCGACATGCGACCGAAGTAGGTGTAGACGGGGTGGAACTGGACCATTGCCCCGATGCCGTGTCGTTCGCCGGGAGTCGTGATCGTCACGGTCGGCTTCCGCTTGCGGAGGTCGCTCCACACGACGCCGAGCGTCGTGCGGGCGTAGTGCACCCCGCCGAAGCGGTACTTCCGATACGGCTCGAGTTCGGCGGCGAGCACCACGACTGCGTCAGGGCCCACCCCGAGCGAGAAGATGGCGCGGGCCGACCAGGATCCCTCCGGTCCGATGCCCGCGACCTCGACGCTGGGTGAGGTGACGGTGTCGAAGCCCTCGGCCAGCAGCCGTGTGGCCTCCTTCGCCCGCGGGGGGACTTCGAGGAGACGTGCCAGCACGTTGGTGGTTCCGACGGGGATGATCCCGAGCACGGCGTCGGTTCCGATCATCCCTTGGGCGACGTGATGGACGATGCCGTCACCGCCCATGGCGATGATCAGTTCCGTCCCGGTGCGGGCGGCGTCACGGGCGGCGAGCCGGGAATGCTCCGCGTCCTGCGGCCAGATGGCCCGGACGTCGTAGGCCTGGCCAAGGGTTCGCATCGCCATTCGGTGCAACCCGCCGGTGAACTGCGACGCGGCTGGGTTGGCGATGAGCAGGGCCGAAGTCACTGGCCGGGGAGGGTAGCCGTGCGCACCATTGCGGCGACCGGCGTGGTCGGGGCGTGGTGTGGTCACCCGCCCCGGGCGGCCTCGCGACAGGAAGGTCGCGCAGGCTCGGTGCTTCGCACTAGCTTGATCGGCACATGACCAGTGAGCGGTCCACCGTCACCGATCCCAACCACCCGCTGTTCTCGTTGTCGGTGGACGACGGCGCGGGCGCCATGCTGGGATCCGCTGCTGGCGACGTAGCGGGCGGCGCCGATCCCTCGAGTTACTCGGCGATCACCCAGGCAGCGACGGTGCTCGCCTATCACCTGCTCATCCATGACGAGGTCGATCGGGATGCCTATGCCCGCGGCCTGGTGGAACTCGCCGGAGGCGAGGAGGGGCGGTTCACGTACCGGATGCCGTCGGCGGCGTTCGAGGAGTGGCTGAAGTCCTCGTTGCGAGGCAACCCGACGGTGTCGTCCCTTCCGTCGTCGGAGCCGGCTGCCAGGTGCACGCCGATCGGCGTGTTCCACCGCCGCAATCCCGAGGTGCTGGTGTCGGCTGCGATCAACTCCTCCCGGGTGACTCACCTGGACGCGAGTTCCGCCGTCGTCGCCGCCGCCGTGGCGGGGGCCGTGGCAGGATCGTGCTTCGTCCAGGCGGGGGCCGATCTGGTGATGGGCGCGGCGGAGACCGCGGAGCGGGCGCTGCGGGCG
>CAZCRP010000380.1:0-2570 GCA_964501055.1 uncultured Acidimicrobiaceae bacterium | reverse complement strand
ACCGCCTGGACGAGCCCCTCGGTGTCGGTGCGAGCCGCGGCGTCGGCGTTGCGCTGGACGAGCGCCGCGAGAGGAATCGTGAACGCGACCACGACCAGCGACGTCACTGCGAGCACGAGCACCGTGAGCCGCCGTTTCACGACGGAGCGACGAGCTTGATGCCCACCCCGTGCACCGTCCTGAGATAGCGGGGCTCCGCGGCGGTCTCGCCGAGCTTCTTGCGCAGCCACGACAGGTGGACGTCGACGGTCCGCTCGGATCCGCCCCACGGCTCGCGCCACACCTGCGCCAGCAGCTCGCGCTTGGACACGACCTCGCCTTCTCGTTCTGCCAGTGCCAGCAAGAGGTCGAACTCCTTCGGGCTCAGGTCGAGCACCACCGCATCGAGGGTGGCCTCCCGGGCGGCGATGTCGATCCGCAACCCTCCCACCTCCACCACGTCGGATCCCCCCCGGGCCGTCTCGACCCGGCGCAGGACGGCCCTGACCCTGGCGGCGAGTTGGGCGGTCGAGTACGGCTTCACGAGGTAGTCGTCCGCTCCGGCGTCGAGCAGCGCCACCACCGAGGAGTCGTCACCCCGGGCGGTGGCCACGACGACGGGCACGTCGCTGACGGCACGCAGCATGCGCAGGAGTTCGGCGCCGTCGACATCCGGCAGCCCCAGGTCGAGCACGACGAGATCGGGGGACTGGGAGACTGCGGACTGCAGCCCCTCCATGGCAGTGGCGGCCGAAATGATGTCATGGCCGAGACGGGCCATCGAGTCGGCGACGAGGCGCCTGATCTCGGCGTCGTCCTCCACGATCAACACACGTGACACGACGTCAGCATATGGCCGCCGGCCAGCCCGGCCGGCAGGCTTGAGGAAACCTTGACGGACCGCTCACATCGTCAATCCATACCGGCACCGACAATGGGCACATGACACGCATCGGACTCGTCGCCGCCTGGCTCCTCGCCGTGGGAGTCACCACGGCCGTCGCCTGGCAGGTCGTCGGTGCCGCCGACGACCAAGTCGGGGACGCCCCGCTGACCCCGCTCGTCGCCGTGACCACATCCGCGACGACCGCCGGCACGACCGCCTCGATCACCGATCCCTCCGCCCCCTCCACCACGACCACCTCGGTCATGCCGGACGACCGCGATGCCCCCACGACCTCGACGACCACGGGCACCGTCGCCACCACGACTCCCTCGACTGCCCCTGCCTCGTCCACCACCTCGACGACGCAGCCGCTCCTCTCGACGACCCCGGTACCCACCACGCTGGGTACGCAGACCACCAGGACAGCCGTCTCCGACGGTGGCTCGGTGACCGTCTCGGGAGCGGGCACGACGGTCGAACTGGTCGCGGTCATCGCCTCCCCCGGGTGGTCCTACGACGTCACGCGCAACGACGGGCAGCGGGTGGAGGTCCGGTTCGAGAATCAGGCAGGCGACACCATCCGGATTCGCGCCGAGTGGGACAACGGTGAGCTGATCGCCTCCGTCGACTCCTGACCGCTACTGCACGCCACCCTCGGTCATGCCCTTGAGGTCGAGGGCGGCATCCAGCGCGGCGGCGTCCATCAACCCCTCCTCGAGGACGATGTCCCGCACGCTGCGGCCCTCGGCGAAGGCGCGCTTGGCGACCCGGGAGCCGGCGTCGTAACCGATGTGCGGGTTGAGGGCGGTGACGACGATCACGTTGCGCTCCAACAGGTCGAGCGCCCGCTCGGAGTCGGCTTCGATCCCGTCCACGCAGCGGGTGGCGAGGCTGGTGGCGGCGGCGCCGAGCAGCCCGATCGCCTCCAACAGGTTGCGGGCCATCATCGGCATCATCACGTTGAGCTCGAAGTTGCCGTTGGCCCCTCCCCACGTGATGGCGGCGTCGTTGCCGACGACCTGGGCGGCGACCTGCATGACCACCTCGGGGATGACCGGGTTGACCTTGGCCGGCATGATCGACGACCCGGGCTGGAGCGCCGGCAGCCGGATCTCGGCGATGCCGGTGACCGGCCCACTGGAGAGCCACCGCAGGTCGTTGGCGATCTTGAACAGCGCCTGGGCGACGGTCTTGAGCGCTCCCGCCGCGCTCACCACCCCGTCCTTGGATGCCTGCGCCTCGAAGTGGTTGTCCGCCTCCCGGAACTCGTATCCGGTGCGCGCCGCCATCTCGGCGATCACCTCCGCCGCCCAGCCGGCAGGCGCGTTGATGCCGGTCCCGACGGCGGTGCCGCCGAGGGCGAGCTCCTCGAGATCGGGCAGCACCCGCTCGATGCGGGTGACGCTCTTGCGCACCTGGGTGGCGTAGCCGGAGAACTCCTGGCCGAGTGTGATCGGCACCGCGTCCATCAGGTGGGTGCGTCCCGACTTCACGACCTCCGCGAAGGAGGCCGCCTTCGCCTCCAGCGAAAGGGCCAGGGTGGTGAGGCCCGCCAGCAGATCGGTGCGGATGGCATGGACCGCCGCCAGATGCATGGCGGTGGGAAAGGTGTCGTTGGACGACTGCCCGAAATTGACGTGGTCGTTGGGGTGGACGAGCCGCGACCCGCGCTCACCGCCCAGGATCTGGCCGGCGAGGGAGGCGA
>CAZCRP010000379.1:0-2575 GCA_964501055.1 uncultured Acidimicrobiaceae bacterium | reverse complement strand
GTGGCTCCCGCAGCCAAGGTGCTGGGCGGGGGCGGCTCGCGCGATCCGGAGCTCTCCCAGGCGGGCGGGCCCCACGGTGACCGCCTCGACGAGGCGATCGACATCGCCCGCGAAGAGGTGGGTCGGGCTCTGTCGTGACCGCTGGACGAGTGCTGGCACTCGACGCGGGTTCCACGCGTATCGGGGTGGCGGTGAGCGACCCGCGGCGTGTCGTGGCGACCCCGCTCGCCGTGATCGCCGCCGATCGGCTCGAGGCCGAGCTGCGGTCGCTGATCGACGAGTACCAACCCGTCACCATCGTCGTGGGACTTCCGATCGGCCTCTCCGGGACGGAGGGGTCGGCCGCGGCCAGGGCGAGAGCGTTTGCGACCCGGGTGGGTGAGCTCAGCGGGATCCCGGTCGAACTCGTCGACGAGCGGTTCACGACCGTCACCGCGGAAGCGGCCCTGCTGGAGGGAGGCGTCCGCCGCCGAGATAGGCGCCAGAAGGTGGATAAAGTCGCGGCGGCGGTGATCCTCCGTCAGTACCTCGATCGTTCCACCCCTCGCGGTGACCCAGGGTGATATGAACCAGCCACCGCTGCCCCCGACAACCTCCACCTGGCGCATGGTGCGGCCGTTGCTGGCGCTCGCCGTCCTGGTGATGACCGGTTTCGGCATCGTGGCAGTGGCCTCGAGCCTCGGTGAACGGGTGGGAGCGGGCATCGCCGCCGGCGAGGAGGAGGAGTTCGGCGAGGTCGAGCCGGGACGGAGGGTGGAGGTGGAGATCCCCCCCGGATCGAGCGCCGAACGGATCGGCGCCATCCTGCGCGACGCGGGACTGGTGCGGTCGGCGTCGCAGTTCGAGACTGCCGCGCGGGCGGCCGGAGTCGATGCGAGTCTCCAGTCGGGCCGCTACGAGCTGATCACGGGTTCGACGATCCAGGAGCTGCTCGACGAGCTACGGGCAGGCCCGCGGATCGTGGTGTTCGATGTCACCATCCGGGAGGGACTGCGGGTGACCGAGATCATCGACGTCTTGGCGACGGCGGCGGGGATCGACCGGTCGCTGTTCGTGGCTGCGCTGGAGTCCGGCCTGGTGGACACCGACCTCGTCGACCTCCCGGAGCAGCCGACGCTGGCCGATTGGGAGGGGCTCCTCTTCCCTGACACCTACCGATTCAGCGAGCAAGCCACCGCCGCCGACATCCTGGGGCGGCTGGCCGCCACGATGGAGCAGCGCATGGATCGGGTGGATTGGACTCGGCTGGAGGCCGCCGGCTTCACCCGATTCGAGGGAATCATCATCGCGTCGCTGATCGAGAGCGAGGTGCGGGTTGCCGACGAGCGTCCACTGGTGTCGTCGGTGATCTGGAACCGCCTGGCAGACGGTGCCCGCCTCGACATCGACGCCACCGTCCTGTACGCCATGGGCACCAGGGATCCGTCGCAGATCGACGTCACCTTCGAGTCGCCATACAACACCAGGCTGGTGGGAGGGCTGCCCCCCGGTCCGATCTCCGCCCCCGGGCTGGCCTCGCTGCAAGCGGCGGCCGCGCCGGCCGACACCGAGTTCCGGTATTACGTGCTCGCCTCCGAGGACGGCTCGCATGCGTTCGCGGTGACGCTCGAAGAACACAATGCCAACGTGGCGGCGTCGCGCGAGGCCGGCGTGCTCCCGTGAGCGCGCCTCGCACAGGCAAAAAGCCTCAAGCGCGCTGAGATCGAGGCCGAATTCCTACGGAACACGAGGAGTAGGACCAATGGCACTGACCGGCAAACTCGAAGTCTTCCCACTTCCCGAAGTGCTCCGCCTGCTGGCGCGTTCCGGCCGCAACGGCTGTCTGCGCATCGACGCCGGACCCGTCGACGGACGCATCTACCTGAACCAGGGAGCCTTGACATTGGCCACCGTCTCCACTGACGCCGAGCTGCTCGATCAGCTCGTCTCGTCGGGCGTGATCGACGGCCAGCGCATCGAGCGGATGGCCGCGAATGAGATCGTGCTCCCCGACGTGCTCGCCGAGGGACGCGCCGCGGGCGATCTCACCGACTTCATCCGGGAACACGTCGTCGAGTCGCTCTACCGCATCCGGCGGCCGGGGGCAGGCGCCTTCGAGTTCCTCGTCGATGCCGCCTCCCGTTTCGACACCGGTCAGACGTTCGACACCGAGATCGCGGTGTCCGAGGCCGAGCGGCGCGGCGCCGACTGGGCCGACATCGAGCAGACGATCGCCGACATGCATCTTCCGGTGCGCATGGTGCGGGAACTCCGTGACAACGAGGTCACCGTCAACGCTCCCACCTGGCGGGTGCTCGCCGCTCTCGAAGGCGGTGCCAGCATCTTCCATATCGCCAGGGAACTGGGGACGACGGAGTTCCAGGCGGCCAGGGAGATCGCCGGACTGCTGCGGGCGGGGCTCATCGAGGAAGCGGTGCCGCCCACGCCGACCTATGCCTCCCAGGCCGTTTCCCCGGCCGCCGAGCCATCCACCTGGTTCCAGGATGAGACGCCGGCGCCGGCCGCGCCGGCGGTAGAGGAGCCCGCTCCCGTCCTCGAGCACAGCCCGTGGACCACCGACCCGGATCCCGAGCCC
>CAZCRP010000378.1:0-2580 GCA_964501055.1 uncultured Acidimicrobiaceae bacterium | reverse complement strand
CTCCATGCCCTCGCCGCCGCACAGGAACAGCTGCGCGCATCGCTCGATCTCGCCACTCGCGCCACGGTCGTGGCCGACGATGGGCGCATTGTCTACGCCAACCCCGCCGCCATCGTCCTCACGGGCCGCTCGCTGGTGGACGACTCGCTGGTCGATGTGCTCGGCGTATCCGACCTGCCGGACGCCGGGCGTCTCCAGGCCACACTCGCCTCGGCCGGGCTGGCGACGTCGTGGGTCGAGCTCGAGTGTCAGCCCATCGCATTCGACGGCCGGCACCTCACACAGGTCACGATGACGGAGTTGCAGGAGGCAGGGCGTACGCACGCCTCCGCGGCTCCCGCGGGGAGACGGCTCGATCTCCTGTTCGACCGCATCCCCGTCGCGCTCTATCGCTCGACTCCCGATGGCGACGTGACGGCCGCCAATCGGGCCTTGGCCGAGATGCTCGGTCTGTCAGATCCCACCGAGCTGATCGGCGCCGTGGAGAAGGCTCGCGATCACTATCGGGACACCTCCCGGCGCGAGGCGTGGTTGCGGCAGTTCGAGGACTCCGACGTGGTGATGGACTTCGAGATGCAGCTGATGAGGGCCGACGGCTCCGAGATCGTCGTGACAGACAGCGCCCGAGCCGTCCGGGATCACGATGGCCGCATCCTCTTCTTCGAGGGCGTCCTCATCGACGTCACCGCCCAGCGGGAGAGCGAACGTGCCCGCCAGCGGAACTCCGAGATTCTGGATGAGACTTCGGATCTCGTGTGGCTCACCGATGAAGAAGACAGGGTGACGCGCGTGAACGCGGCGATGCGCAGGTTCCTCGCAGTCGGGGAGGGGGAGGTGATCGGATCGCACATCGGTGCGTTCATGGTGGACGACGGAGATGCCTGCCAGCTGACGGAGTGGCGCCACACCCCTGATTCGGACCGGATCTGGCGGGGAGAGGTCACCTTGCGAGCGCCGGACGGGCGCGAGGTGCTGACGTCCGCCGTGGGGCAGCGACACCGAAGGTTCGTCTCACTCGTCGCCCGGGACATCACCGCCGAGCGACGCACCGCGGACGAACTCGAGCGCCTGGTGCGAGCCAAGGACGAGTTCATCGCGTCGGTGAGCCACGAGTTGCGAACCCCGCTCACCGCAGTGGTGGGCCTGGCCTCGGAGCTCGCCAACTACTTCGACGAGCTGACGGAGGACACGAAGCGAGACTTCATCGCCACCGTCTCCGACCAGGCAGCGGAGGTGGCGGCGATCGTGGAGGATCTGTTGGTGGCGGCCAGGGCCGACACGGACTCGATCACGCTGATGCACGACACCGTGGACGTGCGGGCGGCGGTCGACGGCGTCCTCGGCGCGCTGGCGGAGGCCAAGCGGGGAATGTTCGACGTGACGGGCAGCGGCACGGCCTGCGGAGATGCCCAACGCATCCGTCAGATCGTGCGCAATCTCGTCACCAACGCCATCCGCTACGGCGAGCTCCCGGCGTCCGTGACCATCGGGGTGGATGGGGACGACATCGTCGTGGCAGTGGCGGACAAGGGCCCCGGCATCGAGCCGACGATGATCGAGCGGGTGTTCCAGCCCTATGAGCGGGCCCATGCCGCGGTCACGCAGCCGAATTCGGTGGGTCTGGGGCTCTCGGTGTCGCGTTGGCTGGCAGAGAAGATGGGAGGCTCGCTCGTGTACGAGAATGACGGCATGAGCACGTTCTTCCTCCGTCTTCCCGCCACCAGATGCACCTGAGGCCGCCGCGGGCGGGCGCCCTGCTCGTTGCCACCCCGCTCCTCGCAGATCCGAACTTCTCTCGCAGCGTCGTTCTCGTTCTCCGCCACGACGAGGAGGGAACACTCGGTGTCGTCCTCGACCGACCCACCACGATCGCGGTGGACGAGTTCCTCCCGGCATGGGCGGCCGTGGCGGCCCCGCCGGGAGTCGTGTTCCACGGCGGACCGGTGGACCCCGAGATCGGAATCGGAATCGCCCTGCGCTTCGGATCGATCGAGATCGTGGAACTCGACCAGGAGCCGACCGACTCCACCCCGGTCCGCATCTTCGCCGGGTATGCAGGATGGGGGCCGGACCAGCTGGACGCGGAGATGTTGGAGGATGCCTGGTTCGCGGTCGATTTCCAGTCATCGGATCTAGTCACGGACACTCCGGACGAGCTGTGGACGACCGTCTTGCGCCGCCAGCGGGCGGACATCTCGATTTTCGCGACCTATCCGCCGGATCCGAGGATGAACTGACGGGGCGGGTGGTACCGGTAGGCTCGGCCCGGTGGAGAGCGCTCCCCGTCTGCGTCAGGCCCTGAAGCGGTCGTCGCCCGGTCTCACCGCCGAGCGGGAGTACTGGGACCGTGGAGAGGTCGTCGTCGGGATGGACGAGGTCGGGCGGGGCGCCTGGGCCGGCCCGCTCACGGTGGGCGCCGTGGTCGTCCCACTCGACCGCCGGGTCTACAAGGTGAGGGACTCGAAGGTGCTCACAGAGGCCGAACGCGAGGTGCTGTGCAGCCGCATCGTGGGATGGGCGGCACACTGGTCCGTGGGCCATGCGAGCCAGATGGAGTGCGACGAACTCGGGATGTCCGAG
>CAZCRP010000377.1:0-2597 GCA_964501055.1 uncultured Acidimicrobiaceae bacterium | reverse complement strand
ACGGCGGCCATCGTCGCCTCGAGCACGCCCAGCCAGCCGGGCGTCAACTCGGGCAGTGCCTGGAGGAGGTTGGCCGCACCGTACCCGACCAGCAACACCCCGATCGGAAGGTGGTGACCGAGGGCGGCGAACACGGCCCACAGGGCGACCGCGTCGAATGCCCAACTCGCCAGTGCCCACCCCCCGATCCGAAGCAGTCCGCCGCCGCGGCGGAGCCGTCGCAGCCCCGACAGGAGGAACGACTCGGCCGCCTCGGGATCCGACTCCGCCGCTCCTGCCGCCCGCTGCGCGAGTCGGAGCATGCGGGCCCGCAGGCCCGGTCGCTCGAAGGAGAACGCCACGGCCGTCCCGCCGAGGGCGAGACCGGCCAGGACGGAGGCAGGAACGACGAGCGAGGAGGCCGGGATACCGCCGTCGAGCACCGTCACGGTCATACCGGCCAGGACCAGCACGGCGAGCGCCATCATCGACACCCACCACGACACAACCATCGAGACGAGGGTGACGGCCCACGGGTTACCGACTGCGATCAGCTCCCGAGCGGCAAAGAGGCTCCCCACCGCCCCCCCGCCGGGCAGGAACCGGCTGAGCGAGAACGCCCCCATCGAGATCCGCACGGCGTCCCGCCGGCGGACCGAACCGCCCAGCGCGACGAGCGACGACCGGTACACCTGTGCCAGCGACCAGGTCCACGCCACCTCGACGGCAATCGCCACTGCCACCAGGTCGGTCCGGGAGGAGGCGACACGAGCCAGTCCGGCGACGATGTCGGCCGAGCCGTCCCGCACCGCCCGGACCATGAATCCGACGGCCGCGACGAGGACCGACGCCCGCAGCGCGGAACGAGTCCGAAATCGTGTCCTGCTTGATCGTGTCGGGGGAGGAGCCGGTGTAGTCGTCATGCCCCCAAGGTGGCGACCGCACCGCCGGCCGACCATCGGGACCCTCCCCCTGGGGGACATCCCCCACGGGGAACAGGCTCAGCCGTCCGACGAGTGCCGATCGTCCGAGCGCAGGAAGCCGTCCTCGAGGAGCCGCCTCGTCAGCTCGTGACGGCTCTGCACGGCGAGCTTGCGGAAGATGTGGTCCATGTGGTTCTCGAGGGTCTTGACGCTGATCCCGAGACGCGCCGCGCACTCCCGGTATGTGTCGCCCATGGCGATCCGCTCGCACACCTGACGCTCCCTCGGCGTCAGCCGGTCGACGCTGCTGTCCGCCGGGGCGCTGTCGTCGATGTCGAGGAGATGACCGGCGATCTCGCTCGACACCGGCCTCTGACCGGCCAGGACCTGGCCGACCGCGTCCACGATCTCCTCGCTCGTCGACGACTTCGTGATGTAGCCGTCCACCCCTGCCGCGAACATCCGGGCGACGTCCCTCCGGCTGGTGAGGGCGGTGAACGCCAGGAAGCGGGGCCGCGGGTCGGCGGCGCGTACGGCCTTGATGACATGCTGGCCTCCCCCGAAGTCGAGGTTCACGTCGAGCAGCACCACGTCGGGTCCGCGCTCGAGGATCAACTCGATGGCGTCGCTGACGTTGTCAGCGGAGCCCACCACCGTGAAGTGACGTTCGATCGCCGACACGATCGCCGACAGCATCAGCGGATGGTCGTCCACCACGAACACGGACACTTCGCTCATGCGAGAGGCACCCTGATCGTCACCTCGGTCCCGCCCGCCGGCCGGGAGGCGATCGTCGCCGTGCCGCCGACTTGTTCGACCGGTTCGACGATCGACGTGACAATGCCTCGTCCCCACCCGGCTGCCGGCTCGAACCCGGTTCCCCGGTCTCGTACGTTCACGACCGCCGACCCGTCGACGACCTCGGCGTAGAGGTCGATCTGACGGACACCGGAGTGCTTGGCGGCGTTGGTGAGCGCCTCGTGGGCGGCTTCCAGCGCGACCCGCAGCGTGTCGGTCATCTCGGCGTCGTTGCGGATGACGGAGCGGATCGTGACACCGCGGAACAGACCCTCCACTGCGTCGCATGTCGAGAGGACGCTCACCCGGAACCCGGACGGGAACTCCGAGCGGAGCTCCTCGATCGTGCGCCGAAGGGCCCGCTCCTGCCACCTCGCCAGGTATCGCACCTGGCCGGGGTCGTCCGCATCGGAGTGGATGGCCTTGAGGGTCTGCAAGACCGAGTCGTGGAGTGTGCGGGCCAGCCGGGTCCCCTGCTCGAGGCGTACCGCCGTTCTCCGTTCCAGCTCCAGCCGGTCCTCGGCCTCGAGGCGGAGGAGCTCCCTCTCCCGCAGCGCATCGAACGCCCAGCCGACGGTCAGGCCGAGGACCACGAACTGGAGGGTGCCGGCGGTGCGGTTGAGGCTCAGCCCCATCGCGAGGTGGAGGAAGGTGTGGGCGGCGACCAACACCCCCGAGGCCGCCATCACCCACCGGAGGCTGAGCCCGAAAGCGACGACGAACAGCCACGATCCCGGGTAGCCCCCCGATACGAAGTCCGCCGCCCCGGCGAACAGACCGGCCGCGGACAGTGCGAGGACGACCACTCCGTCGGCGATGACCATGGTCGGCCTGCCGAGCCAACCTCGGGCGGCGGACCAGACGGTGACACCGGCCCATCCGGCGGCGAGCAGCGCC
>CAZCRP010000376.1:0-2609 GCA_964501055.1 uncultured Acidimicrobiaceae bacterium | reverse complement strand
TCGGCGGCGTCGAAGTGCTGGCCCCACACCCGTCTGGCACGGTCCTCGAGGCGGCGACGGAACTCGCGCTCCGATCGGTCGACGGTCCGACGCTGGCTCAGCTCGACTGAGACTCGCCCACCGGACGCATGGTGGGGAACAGGATGACCTCCCGGATGTGCACCTGATCGGTGAGGAGCATCACCAGCCGGTCGACCCCGATGCCGAGACCGCCCGTGGGCGGTAGCCCGTATTCCAGCGCCCGGAGGTAGTCCTCGTCGATGGGATGCGCCTCGTCGTCGCCCGCGGCCCTGGCCTCCGTCTGGGCGAGGAACCGGCGTCGTTGATCGCGCGGATCGTTCAACTCGGTGAAGGCGTTGGCGTATTCGGCGCCGGCGATGAACAGCTCGAACCGCTCGGTCAGCAAGTCATCGTCTCGGTGACGGCGCGCCAGCGGGGAGATCTCGACCGGATGGTCGGTGACGAACGTAGGGTCCCAGATGCCGTTCGCCACCTGGGACTCGAAGAGCTCGTCGATGATCTTCCCGGCCCCCCACGCGGGATCGAGCTCGATGTCGAGGCGCTCGGCCAGTCCCCGCAACTCGTCGAGCGGGGTGTGGATCGACACCTCCGACCCGACCGCCTCCGACACGAGATCGGTCATCCGGGCTCTGCGGTACGGCCCTGCCAGGGACAGCGGGCGGCCCTGGTACTCGATCTCGGCGGATCCCGTGGCGGCGACCGCCACCCCGGCGAAGATCTCCTCGACCATCGCCGCGACGGCGTGGTAGTCGGCGTACGCCTCGTAGGACTCGAGCATCGTGAACTCGGGATTGTGGGTGGAGTCGATGCCCTCGTTGCGAAAGATGCGACCGATCTCGAACACCCGTTCCAATCCGCCGACCACCAGCCTCTTGAGGTGCAACTCCGTGGCGATCCGCAGGTAGAGGTCGATGTCGAGAGCGTTGTGATGGGTGACGAACGGGCGGGCGAGCGCGCCGCCGGCCTCCGTCTGGAGGATGGGCGTCTCGACCTCCACGTAGCCCCGAGCCTCGAACTCCCGCCGGAGCGAACTCACGATCCGTGCCCTGCCGAGTGCCACCTGCTTGGCCGCTGGATTGACGATCAGGTCGACGTAGCGATGGCGGGAGCGCTCCTCGACGTCGGTCAGGCCGTGCCACTTGTCCGGGAGGGGACGAAGTCCTTTGGCGAGCAGTCGGAACGAGGCCACCTTGACGCTCAGCTCGCCTTTGCGGGTGGTCATCACCGGGCCCGTCGCCTCCACCCAGTCGCCCGGTTCCAGCAACTCGGCCAGTGCCCAGGCCTCGTCCGGCAGGTCCGTGACCGCGAAGAACAGCTGCAACTGGCCGTATCCGTCCTCGAAGGTCAGGAACAGCAACTTGCCGAAGTTGCGGGCGAGGCGAATTCGCCCGGCCACGCACACCACGTCGTCGGTCTCCTCCCCCGGGGCGAGTTCGGAGTGGGCGGTCCTGACCATCTCGGTGCTGTGGGTCCGTCGCGACCCGGGCGGATACGGATCGATCCCCGCCGCCTCCCACTCGCCGAGCTTGGCAAGGCGGGCGGCAGTCAGCGGATGCGCCTCGAGCGGGGAGGTGAGATCGTCGGCTGCGTCCGGGAGGTCGGCCATGGAGGCGTGACTTTGGACCCGCCGACCCGATCCATCAAATCCGTTTCGCTCCGGGGGGTAGCCGCGTGGCCGAGGCGTCAGCCGTCGGTCGCCTCCAGGTCCGGCCAGCGGGCATCGAGACGCGCCCGGTAGGACTTGTACTGGTCGCGCCGCTTCCAGAATTTCGTCTTCCCCACCGTGAAGCGGGCAGGAGCGAAATCGGCGGGTTCGGCTTCTCCGTCGTGTTCGTGGTGGTGATCCGCCCGCACCTCGGGCAGAGGCGCCAGCTCCTCGACGTCGGCAGCCGTGCGAAGCATCTGGCTGGCGGCGTGCCTCACTTTGCGGTGGTCCTTCACTCGGTCGGCACGGCGCGGTCTGAGTTCGTCGTATCCGGGAATGGATCTGCGGCGGTCACGTGCACGGCGGGCCATGGTCTCCTCCAGGTGGGCGGCGAGCGGTCGTTGTCGCCCGGTGCCATCACCGGGCAGCGCCTGCCGTCAGGGAGGAGCGCGCTCCACGATCCCCGGAATCTACCCCATCGGCCACCCGCCACACAGGGTCTTTGGTCACCACAGCCCGGGGATGAAACGCCGGCGCACCTCCGCTGCGTAACCCTGGTAGTCGGGAAACACCACACCGAGGATTCTCTCCTCACGGCGCGATTTCGCCCAGAGGAAGGCTGCTGTGAGAAACGTCACCACCAGCCCCCACCCGCTGCCGGCCGCAAGCGCGACCCCGGTGGTGGTCAGAATGATCCCGCCGTACATCGGATGCCGAACCAGGCGGTACGCCCCGGAGCGCACGACTCCCTTGTCCGGACGGGGCTGGGGAGACGGCGGGATGGGCCGGCCGAATACCGCCGCCGCCGCGACGGCGAGCACCAGGCCCGCAACCGTCAGGAAGGCACCCGCCGCCGTCCGGCCGGTGTGCCGGGTTCCAGCGGTGGCCACCGTGACGATCAGCCACAGCGTGAGGAGCGAGAACTGGCCGGCGACCCACCACG
>CAZCRP010000375.1:0-2614 GCA_964501055.1 uncultured Acidimicrobiaceae bacterium | reverse complement strand
CCGGGCAGTCCGTCGAACGGGTCGAGGGGTGGGGGCGGGAGCAGGAGCGGCTCCTGGTCGGCCTCCGCCGGGCAGGGGGGGTGGTGGCAGGAGAGGGGGGGACGGCGTTGCTGGCCACCGAGGACGGCCGCCGGCTGGTGGAGCACGGCGTGCTCGCCCTCGTCGACGGACGTCTCGTCGTCACGCGTCCGCTGCTCACCGACGCCGTGCTGCGGGCGGTGCTGGGCACCTCGGAGCCGTGAGCTCACGTACGCAGTGGCTGTCACTCACGGGTCGCGACTGCTAAATTTGGTCGCTCATGGACGACCGACGAGCCGAAGAGCGCGACGATCGTCGGGACGAAGTGCTCAGGGCACTGGTCGAAGAGCACATCCGCACCGGTGAACCGGTCAGTTCGCGAACCGTGCTCGAGTCGACCGGGCTCACCGTCTCCGGCGCCACGATCCGCAACGAACTCGCCTCCCTCGAGCGAGAGGGCTTCGCCGTGCAGCCGCACACCTCGGCGGGGCGAGTCCCGACGGCCCGCGCCTACCGGTACTACGTCGATCACCTGTCGCCGACCCCCCTGCACTCACCGGCCCAGCGGCGGATCTCCGACTTCTTCGCTTCGATGCACCTCGAACTGGGTCGCCTCCTCAAGGCGACGACCGAGTTGTTGACCGACCTCACGCAGTACCCGTCCGTCGCCATCGGTCCCGGCGCCACCGGCGAGATCGTGAAAGCGACTCATCTCGTCCAGACCGGGGCCAAGACGGCGCTGTTGGTCGTGGTCACCGGTTCCGGGCGGGTGGCGCAGGAGCTGTGCCGCCTGCCGGAGCCGATCACGACCAAGCAACTCGAGAGGGCAGAAGAGGTCCTCTCCCGGGTCGTCGTCGGCCAGGAGATCTCGGCTGGGGCGGAGTGGGGCTTGCCCTCCGCCGACGTGGCTGCTCCGGTGCGAGCGGCGCTCGGTGTGGTGGAGGAGGCGCTGCGCGACGCCTCCGCCCGCACCGCGGACGTCTATGTGGGAGGCACCAGACAGATGGCAACGGTGTGGGACAATCTCGCCACGGTGCAGCGGGTGTTGGAGGTGCTCGAGCGGGAAGCCATCGTGTTGAGCATGCTCGGCGGTGCCGAGGGGACCAGCATCCGCATCGGTGACGAACTCCCCACCGACGACGTCGACCTGGCCGTCGTCTCCACGGGTTACGAGATCGCGGCCGGCGGGGGCCGGGTGGGCGTGATCGGGCCGATGCGAATGGACTATCGCAAAGTGATTTCGGCCGTCGAGGGAGTGAGCCGTGAACTGGGCGACCGGATGACCGACTGACTCAGATGGCCAAGGACTACTACGGAATCCTCGGAGTGGACCAGTCGGCCACGCCCGAGGACATCAAGAAGGCGTTCCGGCGTCTCGCACGGGACAGCCATCCCGACGCCAACCCGCACGATCCCGGTGCCGAGGGGCGGTTCCGCGATGTCGCCGAGGCCTACGAGGTGCTCTCCGATCCCAAGCGGCGGGCGGCGTATGACCGCGGCGACACCATCGACCTCGGCGATCTCCTCGGCGGCTTCGGCGGCTTCGACGACCTGCTGCGATCGGTCTTCGGTGACGGAGGGCTGTTCGGGACCGGCGCTCCCACCGGGACGACTCCCCGAGGGCGCGACGTGCTCACCAGGGTGCAGATCCCGCTTGCCGAGGCCGCCTTCGGCGCCCCGGTCGACGTGCGATTCCGCACCGAGGTCGTGTGCGAGGTGTGCGACGGCTCCGGCGCCAAGCCGGGCACCGATCGCCAGACGTGTCCCACCTGCCAGGGGTCGGGTGCCCAGCGGGTGGCGCGCCGGAGTCTGCTCGGCACGGTGATGTCGGTGACCACCTGTGCCACCTGTCGCGGCGCCGGCGAGATCGTCAGCGAGCCCTGTGAGCGGTGTCGGGGCCGGGCCACCTATCAACAGGAGCGCACCGTGCGGGTGGAGATTCCACCCGGGGTGTCGACCGGGACGCGGCTGCGGCTGAACCACGAAGGCGAGGCCGTCGGCCGCACCGGCCGTTCCGGTGACCTCTTCGTCGAGATCCAGGTGCTGGCCGACGAGCGCTTCGAGCGGGACGGAGACGAACTGATCCATCGCGTCGCGGTGGGGATCGCCGAAGCGGCGCTGGGCACCTCGCTCGAGATTCCGCTGCTGGACGGCGGCAGCATGACCCTCGAGATCCCGAAGGGCACCCAGCCAGGGTGGGTGGCCAGGATCCCCGGCCAGGGCATGACCCGGCTCGGACGTCGAGGGCGTGGCGACCTGGCGGTCGTGGTCGAGGTCGAGGTGCCTTCCGACCTCTCCCCCGACGAGGAGGAGCTGTTGCGCCGGTTCGCCGAGTTGCGTGCCGAGCAGCCGGCGGGACGTCGCCGCCGCTGGATCTGACGATGGCCCACATCCCGCACGTGCTCGTCGCCGGCCCGTGGAACGCGCCGCGGCTGGCGCTGGACTCCGAGCGGCGCCACCACCTCGACGCCGTGCTCCGCAGGGCGGATGGCGATGTCGTCTCGTACACCGACGGGGCCGGCCGCGAGGGCACCGGCTCCTACGTCGACGGCGGGATGACCGGCCTGGCGGGTGGCGACCACCTGCATTTCACGAT
>CAZCRP010000374.1:0-2619 GCA_964501055.1 uncultured Acidimicrobiaceae bacterium | reverse complement strand
CGGAACGGCCCGGCACGTCGCCATCGTCCGGGCAAAGAACGGATACTCCGGCAACCGCATACACGAGCGACCGTCGCAGCTGCCGACCCAGCGGTTCCGCCAACAGCTCGAGGAGCCGTACGGCTGGAATAGCGCGGCGCAGCGGTACGCGTTCATCTGCCGCCGCTATCAGCACCAGTACGGGCTCACCCGGGAACAGCTGGGGGCGGTGGCCGTCGAGGCTCGCCGCCATGCACAACGCAACCCCCGGGCGCAGATGTACGGGCGGGAGCTCGCACTCGACGATTATCTGGCCGGGCGCGTGATCGCCGACCCGTACACCCTCTTCGATTGCTGTCTCGAGACCGACGGCGGATGCGCCATCGTTGTGTCGGCGCGCGAGCACGCGATCGCCCGGCCCCATGACGCCCGGGTCCTGTCGGTGGCGGAAGACCGTCCGCACAGTCCCGACGACCTCACCAACCGCGACGACCTGCTGGAAATCGGCCTCGCGAGAGCTGCCCCGCGGGCGTGGGAGTCTACTGGCGTCGGCCCGGCGGATATGGACGCGGCCATGATCTACGACTGCTTCACGTTCCAAGCGCTGCACCAACTCGAAGCCGCCGGGTTCGTCGGCCCGGGCGGAGCAGGTCGGTTCGTCGAGGAGGGCCACACCGCCCTGGGTGGGCGCCTCCCGATGAACACCCATGGCGGGCTCTTGTCGGAAGGCCATCTCGCCGGGCTGAACCACGTCATCGAGGCGACGAGACAGCTCCGGGGCGAGTGCGGTGACCGCCAGGTCGCAGACGCCCGCCACATCGCAGTGACCGGCTGGGGCGACCTCGGCGACGGCGCACTGGCAGTCCTCGATCGAGTGGGTCCACGATGAATCGGCCCGTCCCCGATGTCGAGAGCGACGACTACCGACCGTTCTGGGACGCCGCACGCGACCACCGGATCGTCATCCATCGTTGCGCCACCTGCCGGACTTTTCGATGGCCGCCCCGCCCGATCTGTCGGGTCTGCCACTCGTTGGATTTCGAGTGGGCGGAAGTCGCGCGGCGCGGGACGCTCCACACCTGGACGGTCGTCGTCCACCAGACCGTCGCTGGCCTCCCACCGCCGTACGTGGTTGGGCTCGTGGAACTCGAGGACGTGTACCGGGTACGCCTGCTCGGCAACGTCGTGGGCGTCCCGTCCAAGAATCTCCGGATCGGGATGCCGATGCAAACCGTGTTCGAGGCAGTGACGCCGACGGTGACGCTGATCAACTGGGGTCCGATCGAACGCGATTGAAGACACGAAGGCGAAGGTCAGCCCAGGCCCCCGCGGACAGCACGATCGAGGCCGCGCAGAAGTGGCAGCAGGACATCGAGAACAGGCGTGGCCACGCCGAACTCCCGAGCGAATCGTTGCGGCTGGCCGAGCATCGCCTCCACCTCGATCGGACGGCCCGCGAGGACGTCCTGCAGCATCGATGGTCTCGTCTGGCAAGGCGGCACTGGCGTGTCCTCGTAGGCGATCGTGACCGGAATATGCATCGCCGCGGGAATGGCGGCACATTCGGCGAAGACCCTCTCCTGCAGCCGGTGGAGATCCGGATCCGCCCGCAGGTCGGACGAGTAGAGACGAGTCAACGTGGCCAGCGGCGCTGAGGTCAGGTTCAGCAACAGCTTCTCCCAGATGTCGGTGCGCACCTGTGGAGTGGTGATGACACCCAGCCCCGCCGCCGACATCACCCCTGCGACCTCGTCGAGGCGGGCACTTGTCCCACCATCCGGTTCCCCCAGAATCCACCGGTTCATGCCGTAATGGCGGATCACACCGGGTTCGATCACCTCGTTCGACGAATAGACGACGCCGCCGATGACCCGGTCAGGTCGAACCTCGGACCAGAGGAGACCCTCGGGATCGAGGAGTGGCAGCGCCTCTTCACCGACAGGCCCTCCGCGATAGTTCCACCACCACGGAATTCCATTGTTGATGAAGACGGCTACCCCCGAGGAACCGAGGAGCCGACCGATGTCGCGGGCGGCGGCAGAGGCGGAGTGCGCTTTGGCCGTCACGAATACCACGTCCTGTTCCCCGAGCCCGGTGGCGTCGTCCGTCGCCACCGCTGGAACAGCAACGACCTCCTCGTCACCCCTCCGCAGTACCAGCCCCTGCCGGCGGATCGCGGCCAAGTGCGCACCCCGGGCTACCACGCTGACTTCGGCATCGACCTGTCGGATGACATGGGAGGCAAGGTTGCCGCCGATGGAACCGGCCCCGTACACGCAGATCCGCACGAGACCTACTTGAACGCGAGGGCGTTCGCAGGCGAACCGACGCCGCCGATCACGTTGAGGGGCTTGGCCGTCACGAAGAACTCGAACACGCCGTCGTGTGCGCAGTCGGCGGCGAGCTCGTCGAGATACCACATCTCGCCGATCGGCATGCCGAGCAGCGCTATCAGCTGGGGGTGGATCTTGCCTTCGAGTTCGGGCGACAGCAGCGCCCCCGTCTCCGGATCGTGGTACCTGAACGGCGAGTCCGGGATGGGCGGAAGCGCTTCGACAGCGAAGTTGTCCATCGCCACCAGCGCGATCTGCGAGTTCCACAGCCACGCCACGAGTTCGCGGGTCTGGGCGAGGCCGGGAC
>CAZCRP010000373.1:0-2619 GCA_964501055.1 uncultured Acidimicrobiaceae bacterium | reverse complement strand
GGTGGCGGCGGGGCCCGGTCTCGTGGCGGTCGGGCTCAGCGAACACGACGACTACAGCGCGGCCGAGGTGTGGGTCTCCGCCGACGGCTCGGAGTGGAGGCGGGCGGGCGGCGGCCCCACGGCGCGAGCAGACCAGGACCAGGGGATGTACGCCGTCGCCGTGTTCGGGGACCGCATCGTGGCCGGGGGCTGGGACGGTGAGGCCGCGGCGATCTGGACCTCGCCGGACGGCATCGCCTGGGATTTGGTCGATGGCGGTCCGTTCGCAGGCAGCGGTGAGCAGCGCATCCACGGCCTCGCGGCCGGGCCATCAGTCGTGGTGGCGGTCGGATTCGACGGAACCGACGCAGGGGTGTGGATCTCGGCGGATGCCGAGACCTGGGACCGGATCGAGCAGCCCGACGTGTTCGGCGGGCAGGGCCATCAGTGGCTGATGAGCGTGGTGCACACCGGGCGCGGGTTCGTCGCCGTCGGAGGCGAGCGCCGCCAGGACCGGATCAACTTCCTCGGGCGGGGCGGCGACGAGGCCGATGCGGCGGTGTGGACCTCGGCCGACGGACGGATGTGGGAGCGGGTCCGGCCCGGGCCCCGCCTGGTGGGGGATCAGACCTTCCAGGAGATGCTGACGGTGGCGACGTGGGGGGAGGGATTGGTGGCGGCTGGTGTCACGGGTGGCGGTGCCAATCCCGGCGACGGCCTGCCCGACGGGGCGATCTGGCTGTCGGACGACGGACGGACGTGGTCGCTGGTGTCCGACGAGCTGTTCGGCGGACCCGATTGGCAGGACGTCTACGGGGTGATCGAGTGGCGTGGCGGCCTGGTGGCGGTGGGCGGAGACGACTTCGTCGGCAGCGGCTGACGGTCACTGCCCGGGAACCGTCCACACCGCGGCATCCGGCGGAAGGAGATCGTCGAAGACCGGAGCGCTCGTGAGCACGATCTGGCCGGTCGGGACAGGGAGTGCCTCGTTGCCCAGGTTGACCATGCACACCAGGCCCGAGCCGCGTCGGAACGCCACCACGTCCTCACCCATCTCGAGCCACTCGAGGTCCTCGTCGTCGACGACGTGCTCGCGTCGGAGGCGTAGTGCCGCGCGGTACATCTCGAGGGTGGAAGTCGGATCGCCCGTCTGGGCCGCCGCCGCCAGCGGGCCGAACCAGTCGGGCTGCGGCAGCCAGGAACCGTTGACCCCGAAGCCGAATGACGGGCCGTCCGGAGTCCACGGGATGGGCACCCGGCACCCGTCGCGGCCCTTCTCGGTGTGTCCGGAACGCACCCACACCGGATCATCCAGCACGTCGAGCGGCAGGTCGTGCACCTCTGCCAGGCCGAGCTCCTCGCCCTGGTAGAGGTAGACCGAGCCGGGCAGCGCCAACATCAACATGGTGGCGGCCCTGGCCCGACGCACTCCCGCCTCGACGTCGAGCAGCTCCCGGTCGCCGTCCAGCAGCCACTCCTTGGCGACGACGTCCTGCGGCAGCCCGTAGCGGGTGGCGTGGCGGACTACGTCGTGGTTGGACAGCACCCAGGTCGGGACCGAGCCGACCGCGGCCGCCCCGGCCAGGGACGTCGCCACCGCCGATCGCATCTCTGCTGCGTCCCACGGCGCCAGCAGGAAGTGGAAGTCGAAGGCTTGGTGGTACTCGTCGGGACGGATGTATCTCGCCAGCCGGTTCCAGTTCACCACCCACGCCTCGGCGACCATCATCGCCTCCGGATACTCGTCGAGGACCGCCCGCCATTCCCGCACGATCTCGTGCAGCTCGTCGCGATCCCAGAAGGGATGGTTGGAGAGGTCGGTGGCGGCGAGCAGGGTCTCCTCCTCGTCACCGACGTTGGGGTAGCGGTGGTCCTTGGCGAGGCTGTGGGCGACGTCCACCCGGAACCCGGCCGCCCCCCGGTCGAGCCAGAAGCGCAGCACGTCGAGGATGTGGGCGCGCACCTCCGGGTTGCGCCAGTTGAGGTCGGGCTGGGAGATGTCGAACAGGTGCAGGTACCACTCGCCGTCGTCGACCTGCTCCCACGCCGATCCTCCGAACACCGACTTCCAGTCCGACGGCGGCTGCGAGCCGTCGGGACCGCGTCCGGGGACGAAGTGGTAGCGGGCGCGGGCCGGGCTGCCGGACGCCGCGGCGAGCGCCTCCTGGAACCAGGGGTGCTCCCACGAGGTGTGGTTCGGCACCAGGTCGACCAGCACCCGGATCCCGTGGCGTCGTGCTTCGGCGATGAACTCGGTCGCTTCGTCGAGGGTGCCGAAGCGAGGGTCGATCCGGCGGTAGTCGGCGACGTCGTACCCGCCGTCGTGGAGGGGGGAGACGTACCACGGGTTGATCCACACCGCATCGACTCCGAGGTCGCGGAGGTATGGCAGCCGGGACCGCAGCCCGGCGATGTCGCCGGTTCCGTCGCCATTGCCGTCGGCGAAGGAGCGGATGTAGACCTGGTAGACGGCGGCGTGACGCCACCACGGATACGTCTGGGACATCCGCCGAAGTATGCACCCCCCACCCCCCGCCCCCCAACCGGAGGGGGGGTGTGGCGTACCCTGGGTTCAGGAGTACCGCGGCGGTAGCTGGGAACCCTGGGTTCGGGAGTACCGCGGCGGTAGCTGGGAGCCCA
>CAZCRP010000372.1:0-2619 GCA_964501055.1 uncultured Acidimicrobiaceae bacterium | reverse complement strand
CAACTCGTCCGCGACAAGGCCGAGTTCGCCCGCAAAGGAATCGCCCGCGGCCGCTCGATCGTCGCGATCGAGTACGAGAGCGGGATCCTGTTGCTGGCCGAGAACCCGAGCCGGGCGCTGCGCAAGGTGAGCGAGGTGTACGACCGCATCGCGTTCGCCGGGGTCGGGAAATACAACGAGTTCGAGACGCTGCGCAAGGCCGGGATCAGGCAGGCAGACGTGATGGGCTACCTCTACTCCCGGTCCGATGTCACCGCGATGGGTCTCGCCACCGCGTTCAGCCAGACCCTCGGGCACATCTTCAGTCACGAACCGAAGCCATACGAGGTCGAGATCCTGATCGTCGAGCTGGGCGCCACCCGCGAGCAGAACCGGCTGTTCAAGGTGTCCTACGACGGCACGCTGCTCGACCTGCGCGACGTCGCCGCCATCGGCGGCAAAGGCGAGGAGTTGGAGACCGCGCTGCGGGCCGGGTTCCGCACCGGACTGACGCGGCAGGAGGCGTTCGCGCTGGGGATCGGCACGTTCAACTCCGTCGAGGAGCGTGAGCCGGAGGGGTGGGAGATCGCCGTGCTCGACCGCTCCAACGGACGGCGTGCCTTCCGGCGGATGGAACGCGCCGAACTCGAGGGGACCTGAGGGATAGGCTGCCGACGTGGATCGGCGCATCTTCGGACTCGAGAACGAATACGGCGTGACCTGCACGCTGCGGGGTCAGCGCCGTCTGAGCCCCGATGAGGTCGCCAGGTACCTCTTCCGGCGAGTGGTGTCCTGGGGCCGGTCGTCCAACGTGTTCCTCGAGAACGGCGCCCGTCTCTATCTCGATGTCGGCAGCCATCCCGAGTACGCCACCCCCGAATGCGACAAGCTCGAAGACGTCGTCGCCCACGACAAGGCGGGCGAGCGGATTCTCGAGTCGCTGGTCCACTCGGCCGAGCAGCGGCTGGAGGAAGAGGGCATCCGGGGCGAGATCTACCTCTTCAAGAACAACACCGACTCCGCCGGCAACAGCTACGGCTGTCATGAGAACTATCTGGTGTCCCGGCACAAGGACTTCCACCGCACCGTCGACGTCCTCATCCCGTTCCTGGTCACCCGCCAGATCTTCCTCGGCGCCGGCAAGCTGCTGCAGACTCCGCGCGGCACGACCTACTCGATGTCCCAGCGGGCCGAGCACATCTGGGAGGGAGTGTCGTCTGCCACCACCCGCAGCCGTCCCATCATCAACACCAGGGACGAGCCGCACGCCGACGCCGAGCGGTATCGCCGGCTGCACGTCATCGCCGGCGATTCGAACATGAGCGAGTACGCCACCTACGTGAAGGTGGGCACTGTGGTGGCGCTGCTGCAGATGATCGAGAAGGACGTGGTGTTCAGGGACCTGACCTTGGAGAACCCCATCCGTGCCATCCGCGAGATCGCGCACGACCTGGAGTGCCGCCGCAAGGTGCGGCTCGCCAACGGACGCGAGCTGTCCGCCCTCGACATCCAGTGGGAGTATCTCGACCGGGCGATGCGATTCGCCCGCAGCCCCGGTTTCCCGCCGGAGGTGCAGGGGGCGCTCGACCGCTGGGAGCAGCTGCTCACCGGGTTGGAGAAGGACCCGATGAGCCTCGACCGAGAGGTCGACTGGGTGATCAAGTACAAGCTGTTGGAGCAGTACCGCACCCGCCGCCAGGTCCCGGCGGGAGATGCCAGGCTGTCGATGCTCGATCTCGCCTATCACGACGTGAGTCGTGACCGCGGCATCTATCACATGCTCGTCAAGCGGGGCCAGGTGGAGCGGGTCGTGACCGACGAGCGGATCGATCGGGCCGTCGACGAGCCACCGCAGACCACCCGCGCCCGGCTGCGCGGCTCGTTCATCCGCGCCGCCAAGGAGAAGCGGCGCGACTTCACCGTCGACTGGGTGCATCTCAAGTTGAACGACCAGGCCCAGCGCACCGTGCTGTGCAAGGACCCGTTCAAGGCGTACGACGAGCGGGTCGACAAGCTGATCGAGTCCCTCTGACGGTGCTTGTCCGCAGCGGCGCCATCGGGTACCTGTTGGGTCTCCGATGAAGAACGTCCTCGAGCGGCTGCTCAACCTCCTCGCCTATCTGCTCACGGTGGGACGGTCCGTATCGGCAGACGAGATCCGCCAGACGGTGGCGGGCTACGACTCGGAGGCCGACGAGGCGTTCCGGCGCATGTTCGAGCGGGACAAGGAGCTGCTGCGGAACATGGGCATCCCGCTGGAGACCGTCCCGGCCGCCGGCTCCCGACCCGAGGTGACCTATCACATCGACCCGGCCAAGTACGCCGTGCCGGATCCCGACCTGACGGAGGAGGAGCGGGCCGCGCTCTGGTTCGCTTCGCAGGTGGTGAGGATCGGGGGCCGGACGCCGGGGAACGAGCCGCTCTTCAAACTCGGCGGGGTCATCGGAAGCGGGGAACTCGAACCGCTCAGCGCCGACCTCGGGGCCGAGGCCGAGGTGCTGGCCGACATCTACGAGGCGGTCGCGGGACGACGCAAGCTGCGGCTGCGCTACGCCGACCGGGAGCGCCTCGTCTCCCCCTACGGGCTCGGCCACCGCCGCGGGCACTGGTATCTGGTGGCCGTCGAACGGAAGGTGACCA
>CAZCRP010000371.1:0-2646 GCA_964501055.1 uncultured Acidimicrobiaceae bacterium | reverse complement strand
CAGCAGGTCGCCCCGGTCCGACCGGGCGGCGGCAGTCACGCGGCTTCGGTCGGCCGGAGCCGACGAGCACACCGTCGACCGCTCGCGCGGCCACGACCTGGCGGGAGTGCGCCAGCTGACCAGCCGTCACCGCCGCATCACCCGCTCCCAGGAAGTCGGAGCCGCCGCCGGCGGCTTCCTGCACCTGCAGCCGGCGCTCGACGAGTCGCACTGGAAGCTCTGGGGCCGTCTCGACGGAATCGACGGACGGATCGTCGACAAGGCGATCCATACCGCCGTGGAGGCCCTCCCTCACAATCCGGACACGACATCTGCCCAGGATCGGGCGGACGGCCTGGTGTCGGTCGCCTCCGAGTGGCTGTCCGGCGAGATCGGTGGACACGAGATGACCGCCGAGATCTTCATCGACGCCCAGCTGGCCACGATCACAGACGGTGAGGCGGGGGCGACCATCCTCTCCGGCCCACGCATCGGGCCGAACGGCCTGGCCGAGATCCTCTGCGCCGGCACCACCCGCATCAACGTGCTCGACCCTCTCGGTGTCGTCTCCACCACGCCGTCCAGCCGGGCTATTCCGAGCGCCATCCGCCACCGAGTGCTCCACCGCGACGGCCACCGCTGCGTGATCGCAGGCTGTAACTCCCGCACCCGGCTGCAGATCCATCACCTCGTCGCATTCTCGGAAGGAGGCACTCATGCTCTCCACAACCTCGTCACCGTCTGCTGGTACCACCACCACGTGGTGATCCACCGGCAGGGACGCCGGCTCGACCTCGATTCACCCCCGCAGCGACGCACCTTCCTGCGAGCGAACCCACTGCGCGCCGGCCCGTGAGATTCGGCTTCCATCGCGACACGCCCACCCCGATATCAGCCCTGGCCGAAAAAGGTCGCGCCCACTGACGGCAGGCGACGTCGTTCGGACGCTCGATATGCTCGTGCCACGTGCCGAGATCGTCCGGCGAGGTGCAGACCGTGGAAGCAATGAGCGAATCGGAAGCCCGTGAGTTTCTCGAATCGTCGTACGTCATCCACTTCGCGGTCATCGCCGACGGAGAGCCGTACGTGACGCCGATGTCCTTCGTGGTCGATGGGGACCGTCTCCTGTTCCGGACCAAGCCGGGACGACGGTTCTCGGCGATCGAATCGCAGCCGGTCGTGTCCCTCGAAGCAAGCCGGTTCGACGCCGACACCGGCGATTGGATGAGCGTGATCGTTCGAGGGACTGCGACCGAGGTCACAGACGACGACACCATCCAGAAGACTCACGACCTGCTGTTCCACAAGTACGAGCAGGCGATGGGACCCTTGCTGAGTCGCGGGGCGGAGCCCGGCCTCCCGCTCACCCCGCATGCCTTCGAGGTGAGCATCGACGAGATCTCCGGCAGGGTGTCGAGCCGGGGCTTCTCACTCCCGACGAGACCCGGAAGGTTTTGAGCCGTCGACCGAACGAGGGCCAGGGCAAGTCGCGAGGCGGGACCTGGAATCGGCCCACCGCTCGTCGGACGCGTCGCCACGAGGTCGGGAACGACGCCGTGAGTTCCGAATGGGTCGAGAACGTAGGCCATCCCTCCCAGTTCGCGTCGCACAGCGTGGGCCCACCTTCATAGAATCCCGCCCGACATCCACAGACGGAGGTCTCGTGGCATCCATACGGCAAGACGCGAAGCTGGCACTGTTGAAGGGCGTCCCGCTGTTCGAGGGGCTCACCAAGAAGGAACTGATGGCGGTGTCGAAGGCGACGGAGCAGCTCGACTACGGCGCAGGACAGGTTCTCGCTCGTCAGGGCTCGGTGGGAAATGAGGCGTATGTCGTGGTCGATGGATCGATCACCGTCCGCCGCAACGGTCGCAAGGTCGCCACTCTCGGTCCGGGTGACGTTGCCGGCGAGATGGCGCTCCTCGATGACGAACCCCGCTCGGCGGACCTGGTGGCGGCACAGGACTCCGTCGTCCTGTACATCGCCCGCAGAGAGTTCGGCGGCTTGCTGGAGGCGAACACGAAGCTGATGGGCAAGGTACTAAGAACGCTCGCCCAGCGCCTGCGGGAGGCGGACCGCAGCCTGTACGGCTGAAGCGGGGCCGACCGGCGGCCATGGATCAGACCCCGGACGATCTCGGGTCGATCCGAGACGCACGAGAGTCCCGGGATGACGCAGGTGTGGGTGGACGGGTTTCTGTGTGTGATGTCCGGGAGCTCCGTCAACGAGACCGGGCGGCGGGGCCGGTGCGCAGGTGGCACGCCGCCAAGTGAGGCTCGCCGGGCAAGGGTGGCAGCAGTTCGGGCACGTGGACGTCGCACAGCCCTGGCTCGGCGATCGGGCAGCGCGGGTGGAAGTGGTACCCGCGGGGCGGGTTGAGGGGGGAGGGAATCTCGCCCTGGAGAATCTGGCGCTCGCGAACCCTGCCGGGGTCGGGGACCGGGATCGAGGAGAACAGCGCCTCTGTGTAGGGATGGAGAGGCTCACGGTAGAGGGTGGTGCGATCCGTCAACTCCACGATGCGACCGAGGTACATCACCGCGACCCGATCCGAGATGTGTTCCACCACGGCCAGGTTGTGGGCCACGAACACGACGGTGAGGTCGAGTTCGGCCTGCAACTCCTTGAGCAAGTTGAGCACCTGCGCCTGCACCGACACGTCGAGC
>CAZCRP010000370.1:0-2655 GCA_964501055.1 uncultured Acidimicrobiaceae bacterium | reverse complement strand
CTCCGTCTCGGCCTCAGATGCGAGCTCGGGCTCGGGCGCCACCTCGTCCACGGGTTCGGGCTCCGTCGCCGCCTCCGACTGTGCCGATTCGGGCTCAGCCGCTTGCTCCTCGGGGGTCATGGGCTCCTCGGCCGGGGGGGGCGGGGAGGGCGGAGCCTCGCCCTTCATCTCGGCGAGCACCTGCTCGACCGGGAGGCCGAGCGCCTTGGCCTTCGCCTCGGCCGATCGCCGCAGGAGACTCTCTGGGATGTCAGCCATGTGAAGCCCTCTCTCCTACAGCGGTCCGGAGATCCCGCCGTCCTTGCGGACGCGCCAGAAGTGGACGGCCAGGAACACGACGAGGATGAACGGGAAGAAGAGCACGTGCAGCACGTACCAGCGGAGCAGCGTGCCGGCCGTCACCTCCACCCCCGACAACAACGCGAACTTGAACTGGTCACCGATCACCGGGATGAATCCGGCCATGTTGGTGCCGACCGTCACCGCCCACAGGGCGAGCTGGTCCCAAGGCAGCAGGTAGCCGGTGAAAGAGAGGAACAGCGTGAGGAACAGCAGGATGACGCCGATCACCCAGTTGAACTCACGCGGCGGCTTGTAGGCACCGTGATAGAAGACCCGGCTCATGTGCAGGAAGACCGTCAACACCATCAGGTGGGCTCCCCAGCGGTGCATGTTCCGCACCAGGGTTCCGAACGCCACGTCGGTGGACAAGGCCGCTGTGTCGAGATATGCCCGTTCCGATGTGGGCGCGTAATAGAACATGAGGAAGATGCCCGTGATGGTCAACAGGATGAAGAGGAAGAAGCTCAAGCCGCCCAGGCACAGGGTGTAGGACAGCTTCACCCCGTGTCGCTTCACCTTCACCGGATGGAGGTGGTACAGCACGTTGTTCATGACCACGTACGAGCGGTTGCGGGGGCTGTCGGTGTAGCCCTTCTTGAACGGCGACCCTGGACGCAGGACCGATTCGACGAACTGCGACTTGGCGAGCTTGTCGCTGGCCTCCGCCGTCCTCTCCCGGACCCGGTCGAGGAGTCCCGTCTTGCCGTTTCCGTTCGCCACCCGTCCTCCTACCAACGCATCCCGTAGGCGTATCCGTTCTTGAAATCCCGCTGACCCGTGTCGACGTCCCACGGCGCCGCGTCGAGGCCCAGTTCCTGGGCCTGTTGACTGAGTGAACCCTCGAACTTACCCAGGCTGATCACGCCGGTGGGGCATCGGTCGATGCAGAGGGCACAACGGGTGCACTCGTTCTCGTCCACGACGAAGAATCCGAAGTTGGTGGGATCGTCGCTCGGGTTGTCGACGTTGACCGCCTCGGTGATGGCATCCATCGAGAGGTAGTGGATGCACTTCCACGGGCAGATGTCGACACAACCCTCGCAGAGGATGCACTCGGCCTGGTCGATGTGGAGGAACTGCTTGGGACGGAGCTTGTCCGCGAAGTAGTCCCCCTCGACCAGCGCCAGCTGATAGTCGTCCCGGAAGGGAGGCGTCTCGTCGACGACACCGCGGGGCATCAACGCTCTCCCTTCCGCAGGGTGCGCCCGTAGGGGGACCGGAGCTCCTCCGCGGCGACCGGGGTGGGACGCCCGTCCTTCATGCGCTGGATCATCACGGCGAACACGGGCGCCGCCACGAGCAGCCCGGTGTTGTAACCGGCTGAGATGGCGTCCTTGATCGCCGCGAAACTGATGTCGATGTCGTTGCCCAGCACGAGCCACGGCGGGATCGTGAAGGCGATGTTCTGCGGGGACCAGTCCAGGTCGGTCTGGGAGAGGTTGAGCCACTCGGAGGGGACGATCCCGAAGATGACCACGAATTCCATCCATGTGAGCGCGGCAGCAACCGAAGCCCGTGCCCAGGTCATGGGCTGGTTGAGCACCCACAGGAAGAACGCGCCCACGATCATCAGCTGTGAGGCGCCGAAGACGGCCAGATACCCGAGACCCTTCGAGACCCAGCCGCGGGGGATGCGGTTGAAGATCTCGGGCTCGACGACGAAGGGCACGAACTGGCCGCCCACGAATTCGTTGCGCGGCAGCCCGGCGAAGTGCACCCACACGACAGCCAAGCCCATCAGGATGGTGCCCAGCCCCAACATGGCACTTCCTGCCTTGAGGCGCTGACTGTCGGTGAGTTCCGTGAGTCGGTACATGACCCCTCTGGCTTTCGGCGGTGCCGCTGCATCCACCCTGCGTACGGCCCGATTTGTACCACAAAGGGGAAGGTGCCCGAAGTCGCCACCGCTGCCGGTGGCCCATCGTCATGTGGTTATCCTCCCGGCCGTCTCTCGAACGAGGAGCGTCGTGGCGGCCGCGGTGTCTGCGACAAGTCATCTCGATGGTCAGGACCGCGCCGCGGTGACTCATCTCCTCGTTTCGACGGCGCACCTCGGCCTCGGTGCCGTGCTCATGGCGCTCACACTCGCCGCCCGAGTGTTCCCGGACGCGCTGACCGGTCCGCTCGGCTATGGCCGCATCCAACCGATGGCGTTCACGTCCCTCGTCGTCGGCTGGCTCACGGTCGCACTCGTCGGTGCCGCGTATCACGTGCTCCCGCGGCTGACGGGGACGCGATTGTGGAACGAGCAGCTGGCCACTCTCGGTGGCTGGGCGTTGGGCGGCATCGGGCTGGCGGGGGTGGTGGTGACGG
>CAZCRP010000369.1:0-2719 GCA_964501055.1 uncultured Acidimicrobiaceae bacterium | reverse complement strand
CAGAGCAGCGGGCTTTTAACCCGTTGGTTGTGGGTTCGAGTCCCACGGGACCCACCACACCACTCGATGGGATGTACCCCTAGAACCTGTAGAAGGCAAGGACTCGTGGTCACCGACGGCCTCCCAGGGTTGGCGGCCAGCCGGTCGACCCAGGCCCGACATGAAGGCTCAGCCCTCCCGACTCTCGACCCGAGAACAGGTCGAAGCACCCGGGTATCCTCTCGACGAGCTCCCAGTGCAACTCCGGGTGGAGCGTTAGAGCTCGACTCACCACAGCACCGACCTCCGGGTACTCGAACGGAAGATGCCAGCCAGACGTTTCGAGGAGTCGCCCGATGCTCCGTCATCGCGGTCATCCGCCCCCGGAGACCAACTCCCAGAGGGTACCGGCGGGGTTCGACCAGCGCCTTTCCGGGCGCGTAGGGGATCCCCCTCATTCCTTCTCTGTGGCGCGATCGGGCAGCTCGCTGCTCTAATTGTTGAGAGACACAGGGACCAAGATGGCGTCTCGCCCGAGCCGCGCGGATTTTGAAGCGTTCGTGCACAGGGTCGAGCCGCGGCTCCGCATCGCTCTCACGGCAGTGTTCGGTCAGGACGCCGGTCGCGACGCCACAGCGTCCGCTCTGGCCTACGGCTGGGAACACTGGGACAGAGTCTCGGAGATGGAGAACCCGGTGGGCTATCTGTATCGCGTCGGTCTGACGTCACAGCGACGCCACAAGGAGCCGGTCTGGCACGTCGTGCCCGACGACTCGCTCCACAGCATCGAGCCCGCACTGCCGGCTGCCATCGCCGGCCTCTCCGAGCGACAGCGGCTGGCAGTCATCCTGGTGCACGCCTACGGCTGGGAGCGAGGGGAGGTGGCGCGGCTGGCGGGTGTGTCCGTCTCCGCCGTCGACACCCACCTCGCCCGCGGGCTCGCCAAGCTGAGGCAGTCGTTGAAGGTGGCCACCGATGCCTGACCTCGACACGCAGATTCGCGAATACTTCGATGCCACATCGTCCGCGGTGTCGGTGGACGAGGTGGTCGAGGCCGCGGAGGGATGGACGGCGGTGCGGCCGGTCGGCGGCGTCCTGCCCGCGCGACCAGGACACCGGGGTTGGCTCGTCGGCATCGCCGCCGCGGTGCTGGTCGTGCTGCTGCTGGGACTCCTGCCCTTGCTGCTCGGTCCATCCGACGGTCCGGTGGTCACCACGCCCGACCCTCCCACGACGACGTCTCTGCCCTCGACCGCCACGACCACGCAGGCGGAGAGCGTCGCGACCACGATCGTCACGATGGACGTCGTCGCCAGCGTGGTACCCGGTCTGGGAACGCTGAGGTGGGAGCGGGTCAGCGGCGACGAGGACACCCTGCCTCAGGCCTTCAACGTCGAGCGCGACACGGGCGGGGGCTTCATCAGCTACGAGGGAACGCAGGTGTGGCGCTCCGACGACGGGGTGGCCTGGAGCACCGAGGAGATTGCCGCGGAGCTGCGTGGGTACCAGTGGGTTTTCGTCCAGGACGGGTGGGCAAGCGGCTCGAACGGCCAGGCCGGGGACCCGCGGCTGTACCGGGACGCAGGCGGCTCCTGGGTTCCAGTCGAACTCGAGGAACCCCGGCTTCCCGAGATCTCGGGGCTCGAGTGGTGGCGATGGTTCGGACTGCCCCTCGAATCGGATGGGGTCACCCTTGTCCAGGCGACGGCTCGGGCCGAGGTCCCCTGGGGGGAAGCCTATGGGATGTTCGAGTTCGATTGCGGTGCGTCCGAACCATGCGAGCAGGGGCCACGGGGGATGTGGGACGCACCGTCGGAGACGCTGCGGCTCCACCATCCCGCGAATGGCTCGGTACTGGCGGTTCTGACGATGACCGTGCAGGACGACACGCTGACCTTCACCGATGTCACCACCGGGGCGACGGTGCACTCGGTCACTGGTACCGAACGCTACCCGGCCTCCCTCATCGCTGAGCGGCTGACGTCAGGGGGCGGAATCTCCCATGCCGGTGGCTGGGTCTCGCACCAGGATGGCGCGTTCGTCTGGGTCGAGTTCCCGTGGGACGACGCCGAGGTCCGCACCGTCCCCGCGGGCGGATTCGCCGCCTTCGAGTTCGTGTGGGATTGGCACAGCCCGACCACACCGCTGGTGTCCACGTCCGTGTGGACGTCGCCTGACGGGATCGAGTGGACGAATCGGGGAGAGCCTCCGTTCGCCGACCCGGAGGCACAGTGGATCTCGATCAAGCAGGGTCTGCACGAGCTGTGGGCAAGCGTGGTCACCGGGTACGAAGGCACGGAGTCGGCATCCGGTGCGGAGCTCGCGTTCGACTGGACATCGACCGACGGGGTCACCTGGACCCAGATCGTTTCCCCCTTCCCTCGCCTGCACAGCAGGGAGTTCGAGACGGACTTCGGCTTCGTCGCCACGGCGATGCCACAGTCGACCCATCTGTTCTGGGTCTCCACTGACCGCGCCACGTGGCACCAGGTGGAGGGACCCCCGGGCAGCCACGAGCCCGACGGCGCAGGCTATTCCGGGTCGAGCGCAGCTGGCGATCTGCTGTTCGTCTCAGTCGGAGACGACGCCGGAGCTCGTACGCTGTGGATCGGCCGGTTCGACTCCGCACCATGACACCGCCCGCGGGAATCTCCTGAGAGCAGGTTCCTGCCCCGGCCCACGGCCGGGCAGGCATCGCGATCGCCCGCGTGGCACACTCGGTCCATGGCGAAGACCGCGA
>CAZCRP010000368.1:0-2721 GCA_964501055.1 uncultured Acidimicrobiaceae bacterium | reverse complement strand
GCCTCGGCGTGGCCGTGGCGTTGGCCGCCGCCCTGACCGCCGCCTTCAGCGTGGTGCGCACCGTCATCACGCCGCCCCCGCCGGCGGTCGCCGCGCTGGCGGTGGTGGCGACGGTCGTGCTCGGTGGAGGATCCGCCGCCCTCGCCCACACCGAACCCGACCTGATCGCCGTCCCGGCCGGGGCGACGGCGACGATCACATTCCAACCGACCCACGGATGCGAGGACTCGCCCACCGTGGAAGTCGTCATCCGGGCACCGCTGGAGGGAGCAACGGCCGGAGAGGTGGCCGGGTGGGACGCGACGGCCGAGCCCGACGCCGCGGGCAACACGATCCTGACGTGGGCCGGCGGGACCCTGGCGTCCGAAGCCACCGGAGCATTCCCCGTCACCTTCGTCGCCCCCGACCTGGCGGGCGAGCTGCTGCTGTTCCCCGCCATCCAGGCCGGCGCCAGCGGCGAGGAGCTGGCGTGGCTCAGCGGCGATCCCGCCAGCGACTACCCCGCCCCTCGCATCCTGGTGTTGCCCGCCGGCTTCGAGCCCGCCGCGACGTTGGAGGAGGTTCCACCCGACGCCCCCGACCGCCAGTTGTTGCTGGAGGGCATCGCACCCGCAACCACTAGTCCGACTACGACGACCACCGCGGCTGCCGCTGCCACCGACGTCGCTGCCGACGCCGACCACCCCGCCGGCGGCGGCATCCCGTGGGGGTGGATCGTGGGAGTGGCCGCGCTGCTGGCGGCAGTGATCGCTGCTCGCCGCGTGACCATCGAACGCTAAGCGAAGGGGATCCGTCGGCCGAGCTCATCGTCGAGTGAGTCCCGGACCGCCCCCGTCAGTCCACCCTGGCGTAGACGGTGTCCCGTCGCACGGGGTGCTTGCCGGCGCCGTTGATCGCCTCCTCGAACTGCTCCGGTGTCATTTCCTGGCCGTGGGCGGCACCGGCCGACCGGGTGATGATCTCGCCCATGAGCGTCCCTCCCAGGTCGTTGCATCCGGCGTCGAGCAGGCGTGCCCCTCCATCGAGCCCGAGCTTCACCCACGATGCCTGGATGTTGTCGATCAACCCGTCGAACGCGAGGCGGGCCAGCGCGTGGACGAGGACGGTCTCGTCCCACGTCGGGCCGGGGCGGGAGCGGCCGCGCAGAAAGATCGGGGCGCCCATGTGGACGAAGGGCAGCGGCACGAACTCGGTGAAGCCGCGGGTTCGCCGTTGGATGCGACGGACCACGTCGTAGTGGTTCGCCCACGCCCGGGGATGGTCGATGTGCCCGAACATGACCGTGGCGGTGGCGCGCAGTCCCAACTCGTGGGCGGTGATCATCACCTCCGCCCACTGCGACGTCCTGATCTTGTCGGGGCAGAGGTGGCGGCGGACACGGTCGTCGAGGATCTCGGCCGCCGTGCCCGGCAACGATCCGAGGCCCGCCTCCCGCAGCCGGTGCAGGAAGTCGCGCACCGGGACGCCGAGCGTCTCGGCTCCCTGCCACACCTCCAGCGGTGTGAAGCCGTGGATGTGCATGTCGGGCAGTGCCGCCTTGATCGCCTCGACGACGCCCACGTAGAAGTCGCCTGTGAACTCGGGGTGGATGCCGCCCTGGAGCGTCACCTCCGTCGCCCCCCGCTCCCACGCCTCGCGCGATCGCTGGACGATCTCGGGAATGCCCATGAGATAGGGGTCGCCGCGCAGGTTGAGGCTGCGCGGACCCTTGGAGAAGGCGCAGAACCCGCAGCGGAAGTAGCACATGTTCGTGTAGTTGATGTTGCGGTTGATGACGTACGTGACGTTCTCACCGTTCACACGAGAGCGAAGGGCATCCGCCACCCAGGCGATGGCGTCCACCTGATCGCCTCTGGCACCGAACAGCGACTCGAGTTCGTCACTCGTCGGCGGCGTTCCCGCGAGCGACCGCTCCAAAATCGGGCGGAGCGCTCCGGCCCCGGCGAGATCGGGAGGGGGCCGGCCTGTCACCCACGCGCCGTCGGTCCACTCGGCCGACAGTCGATGCGCGGGGACGGGAGGCGTTTCGTCCTTGCCGGGCGCCCACGAGTGGCGGGGGCGGGCGGCGCCGGAGCCATCGACCTGGGCGAGCCAGGCAGTGAACCACTCCGGCTGCAACTCGGAGCGGGCCACATCGATGTCGACGCCAGGCGCAAAGGCAGTCCGCTCGACCAGCATGCGGTCCCCCAGCGCGTCCCGCAGCTCCCCGATGCGTTCGACGCTCCAATCACGCAGCACCAGATCGCCCGCCCCCGCCGTGACGGCTGTCAACGCCTGCGCCACTTCGTCGACGAACACCGACACGGTCACGTCCAGACCCGGCAGATCCGTGCGGTCCACCCAGTCGCCGACGGCAGATCTGCCCACCCTGAGATAGCCGGCGTCGAGGCGGGCGAGCGCGTCGAGGGTGGCCTCCCAGGAGCCATCGGCGAGGATCGTGATCCTCCATCCCCCGATCCCCGCCCGCTCGAGCGCCTCGACGGCATCCGGCGTCACGACGAACGCCGGGGCGAGCCGGTCCGGTGACCCCGAGGCCACCAGCATGCGCTCGGCGGCGGCGATCGCGACCGCCTGCTCTTCGGGCGCGGCCACTTCGAGCACCGTGGTCCCTTCCCGACGGCGGGTGGCGGCGGAAATCGGGTTGACGAGGTCGGTCGGCCGGGCACGGACGAACGTGACGAAGTCGGTGTGGACCGGGATCAGATCCATCACGAAGATCTG
>CAZCRP010000367.1:0-2733 GCA_964501055.1 uncultured Acidimicrobiaceae bacterium | reverse complement strand
CGAGCAGGCCCTCACGGATCTCCTGGTCTCCCTCGGGGACGTACTGGTCGTGCTGGCGTTCGCCGCCGCCTGGGCCTCCACCTCGCCTCCGCTTGCGGTTGCGGTTGCGGTTGCGGTTGCCCTGGTTGTCGTCGTCGTGGTCGTCGTTGGAGGGACGCTGAGGCGCGCCTTGCTGACGGTTGTCGTCGGTCCGTTCGCCGTCCTGACGCTGACCGTGTTCAGCGGGAGCGCGGTCGTCGTCGCCTTCCGCGACGTCGGCGGTCCGGTCGCCCGCGCGACCACCGTCCGTTTCCTGCCGACCATCGTCTGACCGCGTCGTGGCGACGGGCAGTTCGATGTTCTCCGTCGGAGGCGGACCGTCCGCCGCCTCACCGGCTTCGACAAGGGCGGTGATGATCTTCGCCTTCTGCAGGCCGTCAGCCTCGATGCCGACCGCCTTGGCGATCTCGCGTAGCTCTCCGACTGACTTGCTCTGGAGTTGGGCTCTGGTGCTCATGTGCTCCTCTCGGCCCGCCGAGGCGCAGGACACCACGCGGGCGCCGCGAACGGCGAGGGAGTCCAGCGCGAACACTTGAAGGTGAACCACGTGGACCCGATGCGTGTGATCCTGCGTGCGATCCGGGTTGGATCCGGCGGGGAATGCCTGACTGCGACGTCTGTCTCAGCGGCGACATCAATGGTAGCCGTTCTCAAGCCCGAGGCAACTCATCGAGTACCGCGGCCACCGCTGCCAGGTCGGGGGGGATGGTGAGGAGCCGTTCCGGTCGCTGTAGGAGGTCGGAGAGATCGGGTGGTAGCGGAGGCGAGAGACCGGTCGCCCGCACCACCGCCTCGGGGAACTTGGCAGGGTGGGCAGTGGCGACCGAGACCATCGGCAGTTCGCGACGTTCTGCCTCCCCGGCGAGCCATCCGATGGCAGAGTGGGGATCGAGCACCTCTCCCGTGGCGCGGTGCACCTCGGCGATGGCCCCCTCGATCTCCCCCTCGTCGTACCAATGGCCGGCAAACCGGGCGCGGAGCGCGGCATGCGCCTGCTCGGTCAGGACGAGTTCGCCCTCGCTGCGGAGCAGCGCCATCACGTCCTCCACGCTGGCGGCGTCACGCCCGACAAGTTCGAAGAGGTGGCGTTCGAAGTTGCTCGGCACCTGGATGTCCATCGCCGGCGCGATGGTGGGGACGACTTCCGAGGTGGCCACCCGCCCGGAGCGGATGATGTCGACCAGGCCGTGGTTGGCGTTGGTTCCGACCACGAGCCGCTCGAGCGGCACCCCGCCCCGGCGCGCCACCTCGGCGGCGAACACATTGCCGAAGTTGCCCGTCGGCACCGCAACGTCGAACGGCGTCGCGAGTTGCACGCCCATCCATCCGTAGTAGGCGGCTTGGGCCATGACCCTCGCCCAATTGATCGAGTTGACGGCTGCCAGCCGGTACCGCCGTCGCAACTCCGGCGTGCCGAACGCCTGCTTGACGAGCGCCTGGCAGTCGTCGAAGGTTCCCCGCACGGCGATCGCCCGCACGTTGGCGGCCGCGACGGTGGTCATCTGGCGGCGCTGCACCTCCGTAACCCGCCCGTGCGGATAGAGGATCACGACCTGGGCGGAAGGTCGGTCACGCAGCGCCTCGATGGCCGCAGAGCCCGTGTCGCCGGATGTCGCCCCCAGCACGGTGACCTGACCGCCCCGATCGGCGAGCACGGCGTCGAACGCCGCGCCCACGAACTGCAGGGCGTAGTCCTTGAACGAGAGCGTCGGGCCCCAGAACAGTTCGAGCAGGTGGTGGCCGGGAACCAGCTCGTGCCAGGGGGCGACGAGCGGGTGACGAAACGTCGAGTACGTCCGGCGCATGAGATCGCTGAGCCCGTCCTCGATCACCGACCCGGTGACGAAGGGCTTGATCACGGCGGTGGCGACGGTGGCGTAGTCGCCGTCGGCGGGCAGCTCGAACACCGGCCACTCCGAGGGAACGTACAGCCCCCCGTCCGAGGCCAGTCCCTCGAGGAGCACGTCGTCGAACCCGAGGGCCGGGGCCTGGCCCCGGGTCGACACATACCTCATCACGGCTCCGGGCTGACGACTCGGATCACCGCCGCCAGCTGCTTGACGACTCCGAGGGCTCCCAGCCCGGCCGCCGCCGCCCGCAGATTCGCCTCGCGAGCGTCGTGGGTGATGAGGAGCAGGGTGGCGTCGTCACCCCTCCCCTCCTGCCACAGCGACATGATCGAGACGTCGTGATCGCCGAACATGGCGGCGATCTTCGCCAGTACGCCGGGGGCGTCTTCGACCTCGAGGCGCATGTACCACTTGGTGGCGACATCGGCGAAGTCGAGTACCTGACCGTCTCCGAAGCGGATGCGGGGCGCCACCTGAGTACCCGAGAGCAGTTCGCGGGCGGCTGCGATCACGTCGCCCAGCACGGCCGTGGCCGTGGGCTCGCCGCCCGCACCGGGACCCGAGAACAAGAGTTCGCCCACCGCCGGGCCTGACACGAAGACCGCGTTGTTGGCGCCGCGGATGGCCGCCAGTGGATGATCGTGCGGGACGAGGGCCGGGTGCACCCGGACGCACACCCCGTCGGCGTTGCGGTCGGCCACCGCCAGCAGCTTCACGGCATAACCCAGCTGCCGAGCGGCGTCGATGTCGGTCAGCTCGATGCCCTCGATGCCCTCCTGATGGACACGGTCGGCTCCGACCCACACGCCGAAGCCGATCCCCGCCAGGATCGCCGCCTTGGCCG
>CAZCRP010000366.1:0-2735 GCA_964501055.1 uncultured Acidimicrobiaceae bacterium | reverse complement strand
ATGGCCAGCACGGTGGCGATCGCCACTCGCCGCCGCTCACCGCCCGACAGGTGATGGGGCGCCTTGTCGGCGGCGTGCTCCATCCCGACCATCGTCAGTGCCTCTTTCACCCGCAGCTCCAACTCGTCACCCTTCACCCCGAAGTTGGCCGGGCCGAACGCGACGTCTTGGCGCACGGTCGGCATGAACAGCTGGTCGTCGGGATCCTGGAACACGAAGCCCACCTTGGACCGCAGCCCGCGCACCGTGTCGTCGGTCAGCTCGACGTCGTCGACGAACACCTGGCCCGATCTCGCCCGCAGGATGCCGATGAGGTGGAGGACCAGTGTCGTCTTCCCTGCTCCGTTGGGCCCGAGCAGCGCAACGCGCTCGCCCCCGGCGATCTCGAGGTCGACGCCCCGCAGCACCTCGGTCCCATCCGGATAGGTGAAGCGCAGATCACGCACTCGGAGGCTCATGCCGCCACCAGCGCCAGCAGCACCGCCAGCCAGGCGGTGGACGGGATGACCGCGGCCGACAGCCACTCCAGCGACGTGGCACGCCTCGTGTCGATCTCCGGCATGCGGCCGTCGTAGCCCCGGGCCACCATCGCCTGATGGACCCGCTCGCCGCGCTCGTACGACCGCACGAACAATGCTCCCGACGCCATCGCAAGCGGGCCTGCCTGCCACAGCCAGCGCGGGTCGTGCCCACGGGCGGTCATGGCGGTCCGGGTCCGCTGCACCTCGCCGGCGATGACGTCCAGATAGCGCACCATGAACCCGGCGATGGCGGTGAAGAGCCGCGGGACACGCAACCGGTCGAAGCCATGGAGCAGATCGGGGATCTCGGTGGTGGCGATCAGCGTGACGGAGGCGCCGATGCCGAGGGTCGCCTTGGCGAGGATGTTCCACGCCCCCCACAGGCCCTCCACCGACAGACTCAAACCCAGCACCTGCGTCTCCGGGCCGCCGCCGAGGAACGGCAGGAAGACGGCGAACGCCACGAACGGAACTTCGATCGTCATCCGTCGCAGGACGAATCCCAGCGGCAACTCCGCATAGACGATCACGGCCAACAGCAGGAAGGCGTGGATCCCGAACGCCCACACGGCCTGGCGCGGAGTGGCGACCACCGCCACGACGAACATCAGGAGGGCGGCCACCTTCGCTTCCGGCGCCATCCGGTGCACCGGGCTGTGCCCGTGCACGTGGAGGGCATGGAGGTGGCCGCGACTCATGCGATCTCGACCGCCTGTTTCCGCCTGCGCGCCACACCCACGAGGATCATGCCGGCGGCGAACGTGATACCGGTGCCGAGCAGGCCGGCGATGATCGTGCCGAGCGCCTCGTTGTCGATGCCGGCGACGCCGTAGTCCGCGAACGGTCCGTCATAGGCGTTGCCCTCGCCCGCCGCCGCGAACCCAGTGTCCTCGGCGACCCGCTCGAGGCCGTCGGGATCGGAGCCGGCGAAGGGCGCCACGAAAACCACCAACGCGACCGCCACCGCCAGTCCGGTCGCCACGAAAGTACCGACCGCCTTCTTCGACAGCGACGTGGCGGCGGTCGCGAGGTCGGCGAGGTCGCGAGCACCGGTGACGAGGTCGGGACGGGCCGCCAGCACCGCCCCGATGGCGGCGGCAGTGATGAGACCCTCCCCGATCCCGATCAGGGCATGGACGCCCACCATCGACTGGAAGACGAGGACGGGGTCCACTCCACCCACCCCACCGATGGCGTACTGGATGGAGAATCCGATCGACGAGACGATCACCGACACCCAGGCGGCGACGAGCGCCCCCACGAGCACCACGGATCGGCGGCCGGGCAGCGCTCGGGTGACGAGGCGGAACATGTACCAGCCGGACAGCGCGGTGATGATCGCCATGTTGAACACGTTGAGACCCATGGCCACCAGGCCCCCGTCCGCGAACAGCAGTGCCTGCACGACGACGACGACGGTGACGGCGACGACCCCGAGCCATGGGCCGAGCAGGATGGCGGCGAGGGCGCCCCCGAGCAGGTGACCGGTCGTGCCGGCCGCCACCGGGAAGTTGAGCATCTGGAGGGCGAAGATGAAGGCGGCGGTGACGCCGGCGAACGGGACGAGACGGTCCTTCAGATCGCGGCTGGCGGCCCGCAGTGACGCCCACACACCTCCGCCGGCGACTGCCGCCGCACCGAGTGACGTCGGCAGATTGATGAATCCCTCCGGGATGTGCACCGGCCCTCCTTCTTGCAACCAGCTTGCAACAACAGTAGCCGGTTCAGGAGATGGCCGACAGCAGACGGTCGAGCGAGTCTCTGATCTCCCCCGCGTCCCGCAGACCCGGCCACGAGTCGAACACCGTGCCGTCGGCGGCGATCAGGACTGTCACCGGCTGATAGGGGACGCCGTAGGCCTCGAAGACCTGCTCCTCGGCGTCGAGTCCCCACCGGATGTTGCCCGACGTCATCAACTCGGCGGCGCGGCGCTCGGTCGCCACGAGCGTGCCCTTCCACGCCGGAGCGACGAAGTCCACCCGGTCGGCGTAGTCCTTCGAGATCTCATCGACGACGGGCAACTCCCGCCGACAGGTCGTTCACCATTCGGCCCAGAACACGAGATAGACCGGCCGCACCTCGTTGGAGAGGGTGTAGGTCGAGCCGTCAGACAGGACGAGCGTGAAGTCGGGGGCGAGCGGGCGGTCAGGGTGAGGGGCGGGCCGAGCCGCCGGCCCTGCGTCGGCGGCGGCGGGCCGGGATGTCGTGGTGTCG
>CAZCRP010000365.1:0-2775 GCA_964501055.1 uncultured Acidimicrobiaceae bacterium | reverse complement strand
GACTGGGTGCAACGGGAGGGGGAATCGGGCTTCACGGTGCACGACCCGAAGTCGGGGGAGCGCCCCCGGATGGGGTACGGGCCGGATCCCTCGACCCAGCCGGACGCCGGGTCCGTGAGGACCGTGGGGACCGCGCAGCTCGTCGCCGCCTCCGAACCGATCCCCACCCTCCTGCGGGCGATCCCACTCCCGGCACAGCGGACGATGTGGCGCGGGTTACGCCGCGTCGGACTCGCCAGGCCGGGCGCCCGACTGGTCTCCCCCGCCGCTGTGTGGCTCGGCTACACCGGCACGCTGTGGGTGTGGCACGCGGCGGTTCCCTACCAGGCGGCAGTCCGGAGCGAGTGGATCCATGCGCTGGAGCACGCCACCTTCCTGCTCGTCGGCTGGGGTTTCTGGCATTTCGCGCTCGGTCGTGGGCGCCTTCCGATGCTGCCCGGCTTTCGGGTCCTGTTCATGTTCACCGCCGCGATGCAGGGTGTGCTGCTGGCTGCCCTCCTGACCTTCGCCTCGACGCCGTGGTACCCGGCGTACGCCGAGTCGACGGTCGCCTTCGGCCTCGATCCGCTCACCGACCAGCACCTGGCCGGCGTGCTGATGTGGGTCCCCTCCGGACTCGTGTACACAGCGGTGTCATTGGCGGTGCTCGTGCGCTGGATCGGGCACGGTGAGCAGGCGCCCGGCCGAATCTCGTCTCCGGCCCGGGAACGCCCCGGCGGATGGTGAGCGATGTTTGCCGACCGCGGCGAGTGGGAAGGTGGGGAGTGGGTGGAGCCCGGAAGGAGAACCACATGGCCGAACAGATCGATCTTCGCGAAAAGGTGGTGGCCGTCTTCGACACGGCGGAGGCCACCGACGACGCCGTGAGCGCCTTGCGGGCCGATGGTTACGACGTGGAGGTCCTCGAAGGCGAGGAGGGGCGAGCGCGACTCGACCCCCACGAAGAGGAGGAGGGAATCCTGGCGTCGCTGCAGGGAGCCCTCGAGACGATCCTCGGCGACGAAGATCGAATCCTCGACCGGGTCGACGAGGAGCTGGCGCACGACAGGTCGTTCGTGGTCGTGGACGCCTCCGACGCGGACGAGGCCGACATCGCCGCCATCCTCAAGGAGCACGGCGGCCACTATCTCTGGCACTTCGACAAGTGGACGTACGTCTCGCTGGGGGGCGGTGCCGAACGGTGACAGGCAGGGCTCACACCGGTGCCGCCGGCTGTACTGATCGCTGACGCGCACGGCGTCGACGAAGCCGAACGTAACCGCGCGGGTGTCGCGAGGCGGCCGGATTGTGGCGATCGGCCCATGGCATGGTTGCCCAGATGTTTGGAGTGTCGCGTTCAGGGGTAAGACGCGATCCGGTATCCGCGACAAGGAGCATCAGCCATGCGATACGGCGGAATAGGTGGAAGCCTGTTTCTGGTGGCCATCGGGGCCGTCCTCTACTGGGGCGTGAGCGTCGAGGGAGAGGGCTTCAACCTGAACATCATCGGATTGATCCTCATGATCGTGGGGGCAGTGGGTGTCGTGCTGACGCTCATCATGTCCGCCGGCTCCGACCGGGGCGGCAGCGACGTGACCATCATCGACCGCTGACACGCGACGCGGGCGGCGAACCCAGGAGTCCCCACCGCGCGAGAGACACCTCATCGTCCGTTCGACAGGGCTGTCATCCACCGCTCGGTTTCGTGCGGTGATCGCAGTCGCACGACCGTTGGTGCACTCGGGTCAGCCTCCCACGCGCCGATCCGCTCTCTCTTGCGAGCGAAGCTGCGGAAATGCCACACGAGGATCGAGTCGCGGGAGAGGATCCTGCGCCACGTCTCGGTGTTGCCGTTGCACGCCGCCTCGCCGGTGGTCGCTCGTCGCAAAGTGCGACCCAGCAGCCGTGCGAGAGAAACCCAGCGCGGATAGTCGAGGGCTACGACGAGGTCCGCCCGCGACAGCACGAGATCCCGCCAATGTCCGTAGGCCGTGTCGAGCACCCACGCGTCGGAAGCGACGAATTCTGCAACTAGTCGAACCTGTTCATCGACCGGACGCTCGACCCACCCGGGCAGCCACCCCACCTCGTCGTCCATGGAATGCCAGGGCAGGCCGGTGACCCCGGCGATCCGCCGCGCCAGCGCCGTCTTGCCCGAGCCAGTCACGCCATACACGAGGATTCTTCGCGGGCTGCTCATCGTGCATGCCACGGTATCTCGTCGCGTATCCTGCAGCCGACCCTCCTGACCTGGCCGCGTTGGCGCGGCCAGAGCGCGAGCATCAGCGGACGATCTCTCCCAGCGCCGCGTATCTCAGCATGTGCGCTTGGCCGCTATGCAAGGCGTACTCGTCGATCATCTTGACCAACGTGGCACCGAGCGGCCGGCCGTGCCCCAACCCGGGGGCGTCAAGCGACGACAGGGCGGCGACGGCTGAGTCCGCCCGTGCGATCTCGTCGAGGTAGAGCTGAAGATCGGCGTCGACGGTCTCCACCGAGCCGCCGGCATAGTCATCGTCGCCGTACGACTCGAGCCGCGCACCCCCTCCCAGGCCCCAGCTGAGGTAGTGGTGTTCCATCTGCTGCATGTGACGGACGAGTCCGAGAACGGAGAGCTCGACGGGCGGGATCGACCATCGCACCAAGCCCTCGGGACTCAAGTCGCGCAGCTTCCGTCGGAACTCGAACCGCTGGTAGTCGAGCCACTCGGTGAGCACCCGGCGCAGATCGGTTCCCGGCGTCGGTTCGTCACGCTTGGTGAAGTCCAGGCTGGCGAGGAGTTCGGACTTCATGGGC
>CAZCRP010000364.1:0-2799 GCA_964501055.1 uncultured Acidimicrobiaceae bacterium | reverse complement strand
GGCTGACCGGCGGGCGGCTGCCGGGGCGACGCTTCCTCTTCGACCGCACCGCCCGGCCGGCGCTGAAGATCGCCGATCAGGTGTTGGGGGCGGGACTGCTGGAAGACGTCGCCTCGTTCCTGATGGACCTGCGGACGACCTACGACGGCGTGGCGCGCCGCTCCCGGGAGATCGAAGCCCACCTCAAAGCGGCGACCACCGTGGTGGTGACCACCGCCGACCCGTCGCCGATCAGGGAGGCGGTGCGCTTCTACCGCGAGCTGCCGGAACTCGCCGACCGCCCCGACGCCGTGGTCTTCAACCGCTCGCTCCCCGAGGACTGGATCGGAGCAACGCCGGGGAACACCGAACCGGCCGCCATGGAGAACCTGCTGCGGTGGGGACGTGAGTCCGAGCGCCAACGCGACTTCCGCCACCAGTTCGCGGAGCGCTACTCGACCCAGCTCACCGTCGTCCCGTGGCGGTCCCACGCCCCCACCGATCGCGACTCCCTGGCCGCGCTCATCGAAACCTCCACCGGCTTCGACCTGTTGACCCTGCTGCCGGAGGCCTCGCCGCGGAAGGGATGAGCCAGCTCAGGAGGCGACGGCGCTGGGGCCCAACAGCTCCCGCAGCTCGGCGTAGAGGGCGGAGCGGAGCTCCACCCGGAAGTCGTCTGAGAGCCTGATGACCTTGCGGCGGTCGCCGTTGGCCATCTCGAGGATGACGGAGGCGGGCCCGGGATGGTTGGCGAGCACACTCTTGAGGCGAGTCACGAGATCCACCGACAGGCGGGCCGCCGGCACCGACAGCCGCAAGGTGGAGAGGTCGCGGACGACCAGCTCTTCGATCTCGCGGGCGATCACCTTCACGTCGTCGCCCCGGTGGTCCAGCCGGCCGCGCACCACGACGATGGCGTCGTCCTGGATCATCGGGCCGTACTCGTTCACCGTCTTCGGGAACGCCACCACCTCGACCGACCCCTCCAGGTCCTCCAGTTGGAAGAACACCATCGGATCGCCCTTCTTCGTCCATCGCCTGGTGATCCCCCCGATCAGGCCGCCGACGGTGACCGAGGCGCCGTCGGTGGCGTCCAACAGGCCTGGGATCCGGGTCGTCCCGGCCACCTTTAACGACCCCACCACCCCGAGCAGAGGATGATCGGAGACGTAGAGACCGAGCATCTCCTTCTCGAACCCGAGCTTGATGCGCTGGTTCCACTCGTCGTCCTCGACCTCGTAGCTGACCCCGTCGCCACCGACCTCCTCCCCCCCGAACAGCGAGAACTGTCCGATCTCCTCGTTGCGGCGACGGCTCGTGATGGCGTCGAGTATCTCCTCGAAGCGGAAGAAGAGGCCCTTGCGGGCGTACCCGAGGCTGTCGAAGGCGCCGGCCTTGATCAACGATTCGATCGTCCGCTTGTTGAGCGCCTCCATGTCGACCCGCTCGCAGAAGTCGGCGAAGTCCACGAACGGCCCATCCGCCCGGGCGGCGACGATCCGCTCCACCACGCCCTCGCCGACGTTGCGCACCGCGCTCATCCCGAAGCGGATCCGGCCGTGGGCCACGGTGAAGTCGGTCTCCGACTCGTTGACGTCGGGCACCAGCACATCGACGCCCATCCGGCGGCACTCGTTCAGGTAGATGGCGGTGCGGTCCTTGTCCCGCTTGGTGGCCGTGAGGAGCGCCGCCATGTACTCGGCCGGATGGTGTGCTTTCAGGTAGGCGGTCTGGAAGGCGACATAGGCGTAGCAGGCGGAATGGGAGAGGTTGAAGCCGTACCCGGCGAACGGCTCGACGGCGTCCCACAGGTCGCGCCCGAGCTGTTCGGGGTGGCCCTGGGAAACGCAGCCGGCGACGAACTTCTCCTTCTCGGCGGCCATCACCGACTTGATCTTCTTGCCCATCGCCTTGCGCAGGTTGTCCGCCTCCGCCATCGAATAGCCGGCCATCTCGCGACCCACCTGCATCACCTGCTCCTGGTAGGTGATGATCCCGTAAGTCGACTCGAGGAACGGCCGCAGCGCCGGATGGGGGTAGACGACCTCCTTGCGGCCGTTCTTGCGATCGGCGTACTCATGGTGCATGTTCAGGCCCATCGGGCCCGGCCGGTAGAGGGCGTTGACCGCGACGATGTCCTCGAACCTGGTCGGCTCGAGCGCCCTGATCAGCGACCGCATCGCCGAGCCCTCCAGCTGGAAGACGCCCACTGTCTCGGCGCTGCGGAGCAACTCGAAGGTCTTGGCGTCGTCGAGGGGGACGTCGTCGATCTCGATCCTTCGCCCGTCTGTCTGTTCCACCAGTTCCAGCGTGCGCTCGATGGTCGACAGGTTGCGCAGGCCGAGGAAGTCCATCTTGAGCAGGCCCATGGACTCGATGCCGTGCATCTCGTATTGGGTGACGACTTCGGAGTCCTCCCCCTTCTGCTGGATCGGGATGACGTCAGTCAGCGGGCGGGGGGTGATCACGACCGCGGCGGCGTGGATCGAGTCCTGGCGCCGCAGCCCCTCCAATCCCAGGGCGGCGTCGAGGATGCGGGCCACCTCGGGTTCGCTGGTGTACGCCTCGCGCAGCCCGGCGGCGTTGTTGTACTGGTCCCGCAGCGCGGCGTCGGAATCCTCCGCAGGCGGGGTGAGGCACTGGGCGAGCGAGGCGTCGTTGCCGAGGATGGCCGGCGGCATCAGCTTCGCCACCCTGTCGCCCAGCGAGTACGGATAGCCGAACACCCTGGCGGCATCGCGGATCGCCTGCTTGCCCTTGATGGTGGAGAACGTGATGATCTGGGCGACGTGGTCGGAGCCGTACTTCTCGGCGGCGTAG